>WRGP01000193.1 GCA_009787135.1 Bacillota bacterium
TCCATTCGCAAAGGACGCATAAATTTATAAGACGAAATTTTGCTTCCTAATTCCCTCGGCTTTTCTGTTAAACTGCCGAATGTGGGATGAATATCATCGCGCCGGAGTTTACTCTCAGTTTGCGATATACGGAAAAGGTTGGCAATCAGTTTCCTCGTTCGTTATCACTCCTGCGTCGTGCGCCGCCTCCGCAAGCATTTGATTCCATTGCTTGATGTCGCCGCGTATTACAAGCCGCTTGTTGTCCTCATCAAGTTGATTGAACTTGTCTGCGATTTCTTGGCGGTATGTTTGAATAGCGAAGTAAGTTTGTCCCAGCGCGATAACTTCTTTACGCGGGTCTCCGTTCTGAACGATTAAATAGCAGGCATACCGCGAAAGCTCATAATCTTTTACACGCCGTTTCGTTCCGCTTCCGATGTCAACCATTTTCCTGACTTCAGGAAAATGGTCTGCGATTTCAAATTCGCTGTTTCTACAGGCAAGCATAGCGCGGTCGATGACCTTTGAAAAGTTTTCCCACTTCGCGTAGCCAAGCACAGGCGCAAGGTCACGCGCAGGCCAATATTCACTTCCGTCCACACGGATTATTTTTATATCCTCGAATCGTTTATATTCAACTGCTTTCAAATCGCTCACGATTTATACCTCCGTTTTTTGATGGGCGTCCGGGTTTTAATTTTCCCGTGCGTGTCGGCTTCGACGCATCCTCCGGGATTGCCCAAGACTCACCGAAGTGAATAATACCATCTACCATTCCCACGTTACACATCCGTTGCACTTGGCGGTGATGATACGGCACTTTCGCCCTTTGTGTGCTTAATCGTCGAACGCACGGTATGTTATGAAACCGCCATTCCAGATCGTGACGGGGATTTGAATTTGGGACTATTAAGGCTTAGTGCCGTGATGATTGCCAATAATAAATATGATATGGAGAAGAAAACAATACCAATAGCCATACTTGTCTGATCAAATAATTTCCCCATAATATAATTGCCAAAACTATCGCCAAGCCCCGCGCTGATTGAGATCAGCGCAAATTCAAAACCACGCGCGCTATCGCGGATTATAAATACTTCAGCCTTTGATATTGCTGCATATGTAAAGGTAGCAAACAAGCCGCACAGTAAAAATACAAGTAAGAACAGTATCGGGGAATTGATTTTTAAAAGGGATATTGACAAAATAGAAACTAAAAAATAGCATAAAGAAGTTAATTTCCGTATGTCAAATTTGTCCGCGGCATTGCCGGCAGCGATGTATGAAGGAGCGCTTACCAATTCGTCAAGCGACATAACCATGCCCACAAAAGATGCGGAAACAGCGAAAACGCGATAGAAGTACATTGGCACGAGCAAAATCCACATCGGGCTTGTAACAAATGTTTGGAGAAACACTATGAAACAAAATAGAAATATATGTTTGTCCATATCTTTGAACAAGCCCTTTGAAAAGAGCTGCTTATGCGGTTGGTTTTCTTTTGCATTTGGCAAAAACACAAATGCTATTGTTGTGGTGATAAACAATAAAAACGTAACAATAAGCAGCGCGTACCTTCCTTGATGGATTCCATACAAAAACCCGACAAGCAAACCCGCGATGCTCGATAACGCGCTTGTAATCCCTTGTACTTTTCCATACCCTTTTCCATATTCATCTCGATCAACCAAAGCAAATGTATAGGAAGCGTTCACTGAATTGAAAATACCCTTTCCCAAGCCGACAGCCAGAAGGACGCCCAGATAATGTATAAAGGCGTTTGCGAATGCCAATAGAAGCGTCGAGAAGGAAAAAATGACAAGTGAAACGCACACGTATTTTTTAACGCCAATCATGTCAGAATGTCTTCCCGCCAAGAACTTAACCAACAGCATAACGATAGCGGATGATGCCATCACGCTGCCCATTGCGCCATAAGACAGCCCTTGGTCGGCCATACGCAACGGAACAAGCATTAACACGGCGTTTGAACTAAGAAAAAAGACCCCGGAAATGACTGAAAATATCCATATAGCGGATTTGCTCTTTTTCACCGTCAAATGGATCATTTCCTCCCCGGATGGATTTTGCGTGCAACTTATAGTACGAACCTGTTTATTCCACAATTTCCTCCGCCCAGACCTTCAGCAACCGCACGCATTCCTCCATATCCCGCACAGATACGGTCTCCACAGGCGAATGAACGTACCGGCAGGGAATGGACAATGTCCCGCTGGGCACGCCGCCTCGGCTGACCATGATAGCGCGCGCGTCCGTGCCGCCATAGGGAAGCACCTCATACTGGAAGGCGATGCCCGCCCGCTTGGCGGCGGCAACAAGGCCGTCGCGCACAACGGGCGTGGAAATGCTCCCGCTGTCCTTGACCTTGACGGCGGGGCCCTTGCCCACCTTTGCGGGCAGCGGCGGGTCGCACTTGGGCACGCCGCCGGCCGGGGTCACGTCAATGGCCAGGCCGAAATCAGGCTGCACGCTATAGGCGGCCGTCGTCGCGCCGCGCACGCCGACTTCTTCCTGCACGGTGAATACGGCGATGATCTCATGTTTTGGTTTGCCAAGGGCCTTGAGCAGCTCGACCAGCACGGCGCAGGCCGCGCGGTCGTCCATGTACGGCGCGGCGACATGGTCGCCCATTTGGGAGGCCTGATGGGCAATGACGGCCATGGTGCCGATGGGCGCTATCTCTAATGCTTTCTCGCGGCTGTCCGCGCCCACGTCGATATATAGCTTTTCGATGCCGGGCTTGTCGTCAGCCAGCGGCTCGCAGGCGATCACGCCCGTGACGCCGTTTTGAAAGACCACGTGACGGAAACCGGCACTCGCGGGATTGACGCCGCCCACGTTGGAAACGCGCAGGAAGCCTTCTTTATCGGCGTCCAGCACGATGTAGCCGATCTGGTCCATGTGCGCGCAAAACATAATGCGCTTGCCGGGGCCGTGCCGGACGGCGATGAGGTTGCCCATGGCGTCGGTTCGCAGCTCGTCCGCATGCGGCCTGATCATCTCGGCAATGGCGGCGGCAATGGGGCCCTCCTGGCCGGACGGGCCAAAGGGCGTAAGCAGCGAAAACAAGGTATCTTTCATCATAGGGGTTCCCTCCCTTTATTTGCAGATTTCCGCCCACGCTGTGGGCAGCGCGTCTAAAAACGCGTTTGTCAGATCGGCCTGCGCCTGTATATCCATCTCAGCCGCCACGGAAGCGGGGGAGTGTATGTAGCGGCAAGGCACGCTCAGCACGACAGCGGGCTTTGCTTCCCCGGCGCGCTGCAGCGCCCCGGCGTCATTGCCGCCGGAGAGATACCGCTTGGGCTGGTGGGGAATGCCGGCGGAAGCGGCGATGGATTCCATGACGCTCCGCAAGCGCGGATGGGCGATGGACGTCGCGTCCATGTGGCTGATGACCACGCCCTTTTTCACGCCGCAAACCTGCTTTTCGAACGGCACGTCGCCTACATCGTTGGCGGCGGTGGTCTCCAGAACAATGACGAGGTCATGTTCCAAATAGTGGCCGAGCACCTTCGCGCCGCGCAGGCCCACCTCCTCCTGCACGGTGAAGGCGCATATCATGTGGCCGCGATACCCGTGCGAGAGGGCGCTGAGCAGGGTCAGGCACCCGATACGGTCGTCCAGGGCGCGGCTTACCACCATGCCCTCCCCAAAGGATTCCGGCGGGCTGTCAAACACCGCGTAGGTGCCGGGCGGGCAAAGCTTCTCCGCCTCCGCCTTTGCCTTCGCGCCGATATCGATATAGAGCTGGTCATGGTCCAGCACGCGGTCACGGTCCGCTTCAGACTGCAGGTGAATGGCCTTGGCGCCGATGACGCCGGGCACGCGGCCATCCCCCAGGAGCACGGGCTTGGAAACCATCACGCGCGGGTCAATGCCGCCGACGGGCTTGTAGCGGAGCAGGCCGTCGTCCCGCACGCCGGTGACGATCAGGCCCACCTCGTCCATGTGCGCGGCCAGCAGGACATGGGGCGCGGAAGCGTCTCCGCCATCCTTGCGGGCGATGAGATTGCCCATGCGGTCCACGGTGCAGACGCCGCCCCGCTCCTCCGCCAGCGCCTTGAGACGCGCGCGGATCTCGCCCTCGCTGCCGGACACGCCCCGGCATGCGGTCAGCTCTTTTAAAAGCATGTAAGTCCCTCCCATCCGGCGTCCAGACCGACGATGAACGCGGCGATCAGCCGCGCCGCCTCGTCCAGCACGTCCATGGAAACGGTCTCCACGGTGGTGTGCATGTATTTGAGCGGGATTTCCACGAGCGCCGTGGGCACGCCCGCGCGCGCGATTTGCAGGCTGGCCGCGTCTGTCCAGGTGACGCGCGGGCAGATGCTGGTGACGGCGTCCACGCGGTGTTTCGCGGCCAGGTCCATGAGGTGCTTGTGAAGGATTGGGTGGATGTTCGGCCCCTCGGTGAGCACGACCTTATCCAACGGGTATACGTCGTCCGGCTCACAGCCGGGCATCTCGCCGTGCGTGACGTCAATGGCGATGCCGAAATCAGGCTCCAGCGCGTATGCCGCCGTTTCCGCGCCCATGCCGCCGACCTCTTCCTGGCTGGCGGCCACGAAAAAAACCTGCGCGGGCAGCTCGCGCTGTTGAAGCAGTTCGGCTACGCGGAGCATCACGGCCACACCGCCCCGGTCGTCAATGGTCTTTGCGGCGCAGCGCCGATTTTCCAAAGTTTTCAGCGGGCCGTGCAGGGCGATAGGCGTGCCGGGGTGCACCAGCGCTGTCACGCGCGATGCGGGGAGGCCCATGTCCACGTACAGCGCAGCCATCTCGTAGTTCTTTTTGCGCTCTTCCGCGCGCAAAAGGTGCGGCGGCATTGCGCCGATGACGCCGGTCATCGGCCCTTCTTCCGTGTAAACCCAAACACGCGAGCCCGGCAGGATGCGCGGATCCACGCCCCCGACCCGCGTGAAGCGGATAGCGCCGTCTTCCTCCATCACGGTTGCCATCAGGCCAATTTCATCCAAATGGGCCGTAATCATAACGCGCGGACCGGCCTTGCCCATGCGGCCGATGACGCTGGACATCGCGTTGACTGTGACCTCGCCGCACAGGGGCAAAAACGCTTCAAAAACAGCCTGCGCGACAGGCCCCTCATCACCTGAAAGGCCGCGCAGCGCCGTGATTTTTCGCAAAAACGCGGACAAGTCCGTCAAGCGTATCCCTCCCTTGTTTTAGTGAAAATAGTATAGCATGGTAGAAATTACACGTCAATAAAATCAGTTTTATATACGTTTTTCATCTTTGGAGGTGTTTGGATGCGAAAATGGAAGGGATGTTTTTTGATTTTCACCTTGTTTTGCGTGAGCGTAGGCGCCGTGCCGCTCGGCGCGCAGATGACGGATCCGACGCGCGTTTTTCCGTTGAGCAAAACAGCGCGCTACTCGTACGAGCCGGGCTTTGGCGATGGCCGCAGTTTTGGCGGCGAAAGGTTTCATGAGGGCGTGGATATCATCGCGCCCAAGGGTACGCCGGTGCGCAGCGTCTGCAACGGCGTGGTAACGAACAAGGGCTGGCTGACGCTGGGCGGATACCGAATCGGCGTGACGGACGCGTTTGGCGTCTATCACTATTATGCCCACCTTTCGGCCTACGCGGACGTGGAGATTGGCGACACGGTCAGCGCGGGGCAGGTTTTGGGCTATGTGGGCAGCACAGGGTATGGACCGGAGGGCACGGACGACCAGATGGTGCCGCATCTGCATTTTGGATTGTATATGAATGACGCGGCCGTGGACCCTTACCAGTATTTGCGGCAGTGGGATGGGAAGTAGGGGAGAGGGGGAACGCCAGGGGGCGCTGCCCCCTGGGCCCCCGCTTAAGGAGTATAAATTCCTTAAGAATTTGACAGACCATTATCTTGCCAGAAAGCATTGACATCCGCCGTGCTTTATGCTTTATTGTCACCATGAGGTACGATATACCCCCCCATGTGATGCGAATCCTTGCGCGTCTTACGTCGGCAGGGCATGAGGCGTATTGCGTGGGCGGCTGCGTGCGCGATACGCTGCTGGGCCTTGCCCCGCACGATTGGGACGTGTGCACGAACGCGGCGCCCCCAAAGGTGATGGAATGCTTCCGCGGCGAGCGGGTGATCGAAACGGGCCTCAAGCATGGGACGGTCACGGTTGTCGCGGGGGGAAAGCCCGTGGAGGTCACCACCTTTCGCGTGGACGGCGCGTACAGCGATCACCGGCGGCCCGACAAGGTCGCCTTTACGGCCAGCCTGCGCGAGGATCTTGCCCGCCGTGATTTTACCATCAATGCCATGGCCATGACGCCCGGCGGCGAAATTATCGACTGCTTTGGCGGCCAGAACGACTTGAGGGCAGGTCTTCTGCGGTGCGTGGGCAGCCCGGCCGGCCGGTTTGAGGAGGATGCCCTGCGCATCCTGCGGGCGCTGCGGTTCGCTTCGCGTTTTGGGTTGGCGATCGAGGGGAAGACAGCCGCCGCCCTGCTGGAAAAGCGGGGCCTGCTTGCGTATGTCGCGGCGGAACGCGTGCTGCATGAACTGTGCGGCATGCGCTTTGGCCAAGTGGATCCACGCTTCTTGCCCGTGCTGCGGACCGTAATCCCGGAGCTTACGGGCATTCAGGTGCCTAAAAATCTCGCGGCTGAGCCAACGCTTCAGCTTGCCGCGCTGCTCAGGGGTCTGGATGCCCGCGCGATTCTCACGCGCCTGAAGGCAAGCCGCGCCTTGACGGAGCGTGTCGCGCTGCTGGCGGCGGCCGTGGGCGCGCCTGTTCAGGACAGCGGTGTTGAGATACGCCGTTTGCTGCGCGATATGGGCCCGGAGGCGGCGGAGCAGCTGCTTGCGCTGCAAAATAATAAAACGGCGCTTCAAACGCTCCGGGGCGTGCTCGTGCGGGGTGAGTGTTACAGCCTTAAGATGTTGGCTGTTTCAGGGGACGATCTTGCCGCACAGGGGCTTGCGGGCAGGGAAATTGGGGAGGCGCTGGAGGGATTGCTGGACAAGGTGATCGGCGGTACGCTCGCGAATGAACGCGAGGCGCTGCTCATGGCTCTTGATGACTCTTGATACTCTTGATAATACTTTGGCGCCGCGTTTTTTTTGACACCATCCCCTTCCCCATGTTATAATGTGCCAACAAACTAAGGAAGGGACCGCCATGCATAAGCAAAGGACAGAACAGTTTCTCGCGCGCCTTGAAGAGGCCGGCGTCCCGGGCGCGCTGGTGCATAAGCCGTCCAACATGCGCTGGCTGAGCGGGTATACGGGCGAGGGTCTGGTGATCGCGGCAAAAGGCATGCGGGCGATTGTGACCGATTTTCGCTACGCGGAGCAGGCCGGGCGGCAGGCGCCAGGCTACGCGGTGTATACGGTGGGACCTGAAGTGACGGCTGAGATGATCGTGGCCGAGCTTGTTCACAAAGCGGGTATGGAGTCGCTGGCCTTTGAGGATGATAAGGTGACGGTGAAGGGTATGACGTCCCTTCAGGAGGCCATGCGGGGCGTCCGGTTCGTGCCGGTGAACCGCGAGATCGAGAAACTTCGCGCCGTCAAGGACGATACGGAAATCGCGCGCATTGAGAAGGCATGCGGGATCACCAGCCAGGCGTTCGAGCACATCCTTGGATTTTTAAAGCCGGGCGTAACGGAAAAGGAAGCGCGCTTTGAACTGGAGAGCGCCATGTACCGCTTCGGCGCGGAAGGCGCGGCCTTTGATACCATTGTCGCGGCGGGCGCGAACGGATCCTTGCCGCACGCCATCCCCGGCGACAGGCCCATCGCGGCCGGGGACATGGTAACCATGGATTTTGGCGCGAAGGTGGAGGGGTACTGCGCCGATATGACGCGCACCGTGGCCATAGGCAAAATTGACGACGCGAAAAGGCATGTATACGATACCGTGCTGGAAGCGCAGCTTCGCGCGCTGGACGCCATTCGCCCGGGTGCGCGGTGCCGCGCGATAGATGCCATCGCGCGCGATTTCATTTATCAGGCAGGGTATGAGGGATGCTTCGGCCATGGGCTAGGGCATTCGCTCGGTCTGGATATCCACGAGGATCCACGCTTTAGCGCCACGAGCGACGCGGTGCTGGAAAAGGGGATCGTCATCACGGACGAGCCGGGCGTTTATCTGCCGGGCGAGTGCGGGTGCCGCATTGAGGATACGGTGCTGGTAACCGAAGATGGCTGCCGCAGGCTCACGCTGGCGGCAAAGGAACTGATCATTTTATAAACAATGGAGGGACACGCGTGATTACTGCCGGAGATTTTCGCAAGGGTGTAACCGTCGAATGGGACAATGGGGTTTGGATTATCGTTGATTTTCAGCATGTCAAGCCGGGCAAGGGCGCGGCGTTTGTGCGCACGAAGATCAAGAATATTATGACGGGCGCCGTGGTGGAGCGATCGTTCAACCCCACGGACAAGATGCCGCGCGCGCACATTGAGACAAAGGAAATGCAGTACCTCTACAGCGATGGCGAGCTATACCACTTTATGGACACGGAAACCTTCGAGCAGATGCCGCTGAACAAGGATGAGGTAGAGGATGTGATCCCTTTCATTAAGGAGAATGAGAACGTGTCCGTCCGCTTCTTCAAGGGCAAGGCGTTTTCCGTGGAGGCGCCCAACTTCGTGGAGATGGAGATCGTGAATACGGAGCCGGGCTTTAAGGGCGACACAGCGTCCAATACGACCAAACCCGCCACCACGGAAACGGGTTACACCGTCAGTGTCCCCCTGTTCGTCAACATCGGGGATCATATCCGCATCGACACCCGTACCGGCGAGTATATGGAGCGCGTATAAGCGAGAAAGGAAAGGCTATGAGCAATTTATCGGATCGTGTCGCGTATTTGAAAGGCCTGGCGGAGGGCATGGAGATCGGCGAGGACTCAAAGCTGGGCAAGCTCGTGCTGGCCATCATCGAAGCGCTGGGCGAGACCGCGGAGGTCATCCAGCAGCTTGCGGAGGATCATGAGGAGCTGGATGAATACGTCGAGTCCATCGACGATGATCTGGCGGAGATTGAAGAGGCGCTCTTTGACGATGACGACGACGAGTACGACGATGATGAGGAAGACGACGATCTCATCGAGTGCGAGTGCCCGCATTGCAACAACACGATTTACTTTGACGCCGAATCCTTTGACCTGGCCGAGGAGCATATTTGCCCCAACTGCAAAAAGCCGCTCTTTGACGAGACGGGCGAGGACAACGACGAGTAATCATTTTTTTGCATGAAATTGCCAGCGCCGCGCGCGTATGGGCGGCGCGGGAAGGGGCATGCTAGTGTCAGACAGGAAACTGTCCGGTGCGGCTGACACCTACATCCTTAAAAAGCCGGAATCAACACCGGCGGATTGGATACAATCAGTCCATAAAAGGGAGCTTAAATGCTCCCTTTTTATCATGGACTTTGAAGAATAAAGAAAACATATCCAACCCCAACCATAAGAACATTGCTAATGCTGTGCATTGCCATTGGATATACTATGCTCTCGCTCTTTTCATATACAAAACCATAACATATACCTAAAATAAAAGCATAAATCAGCTGAAACCAATCCACTTGAATTACGAATGGCTTCAGAACCCAATTGATGTGAGCTAAAGAGAAAAGAAATGCCGCAAGCATTGTTTCGATTGAGATATGCAGTTTTTTGGTTTTCCTCCCCATACCCAAGCTGTAAATGAGCACGGTTATAGGCAGTGCCCGAAAGAGAATTTCTTCCGATGGGCCGGATAACAACAGTTGAAAACCCAATGTACCAATTACATTTTTGCAATGCAAAGGATATTCATATGCTTGAATTGAATGGTTTGCGTAACCAATATAATACGAAACCAATACATATATAAATATCACCATTGAAAAAATCATGGTGTACTTAATTCCTGCCCTGATATTGCCAAAACAAAATCCAAAATTGACTTTCAATCTTTTTCTGATGATCCCGACGGCTAATAAAGCCAGCGCCATTTGTACGATGTGATGAACAGAAATCCATGCAAAGATACCATCTTGATCTATCCAATTGTATGTAAATGCATTGGCTACGAAACGTCCCACCGCACTTGCCAATTGTTGGAAAATCAAAAGAAGTAAAACTATAACAAGATTATAAAAAATACCTTTTTGCTTTTGCTCCATTTTTGACACCTCAAAAAACAAATTTTCAACCTCAGCCCTATCATCGTGGTGATGTTTCGGTGCGGCGCTCTTTATCAAGCAAATAAAGCGGAATGATCCGTATGGCGAAACTGACAATCGAAAACATATCCCCAAAAGCAAGGGCGATCAAACACCCAAGCATGTTGATGAGTAGTATAACCTCAATGAACAACCATTTTCGCTGCCTGCATAAGATGAGCGCTACGGCTATTATTTCAAGGCTTCCCATCACCACGCCATACACGCGGGCATACAGAGGCGTATCCTGAGCTTCGAAGGAGGCCCCACCGCCTAAGATATATCGGAAACTTAGCCATTCCATTTCAGGGGAAAATCCCTTTGCAATGCCCATAATGCCGCCAAACAAAAAAATGATGGCAAAGCAGTATAAAAAGAATTTTCGCATAACATGACCTCACGTATACCTTATATTTACCCCTAACCCTTGCCCGCAGGCAAAAAAGGGGGTCCAGGGGGCTGTGTCCCCTGGCAGGGGTCCTAG
>WRGP01000194.1 GCA_009787135.1 Bacillota bacterium
GAGTGTAAGCTTTTCAAACGTATCGCGGCGGGCAATGGCGACCTGCCCCGCCTCAAGGTCGCGGGGCCCCACCTCCACGCGCAGGGGCACGCCCTTCAGTTCCCAGTCGCTGAACTTCCAGCCCGCGCTGACCGTATCGCGGTCGTCAAACTTCACGCGGATGCCCGCGCCGCAAAGCGCGTCCGCGACCCGCCTCGCGCCCTCCAGCACGCCCGCCTTATGCTGGGCGATCGGCAGCACAACCGCCTGTATGGGGGCCGCGTTCGGGGGCAGGCGCAGGCCGCGCTCATCGCCGTGCGTCATGATGATCGCGCCGATCAGCCGGGTGCTCACGCCCCAGCTCGTCTCATGGACAAATTCCAGCTTCCCCTCCCGCGAGAGAAACTTGATGTCAAACGCCTCGGCAAAGTTGGTGCCAAAGTTATGCGTGGTGCCCGCCTGCAGGGCCTTGCCGTCCTGCATCATGGCCTCCATGCTGTACGTGGCGCGCGCGCCGGCGAATTTTTCGCGCTCGCTCTTTTGCCCCACATAGACGGGTATCGCCAAAACATCCTCCGCGACCTCGCGGTATACCGCCAGCATTTGCAGGGTTTCCGCCTGCGCTTCCTCCGGCGTCTCATGGATGGTGTGCCCCTCCTGCCAGAGGAATTCCGCCGTGCGCAAAAACGGGCGCGTGGTCTTCTCCCAGCGCATCACCGAGCACCATTGGTTGTACTTCATAGGCAAATCGCGCCAGCTCTGCACCCACTTGGCGTACATGGTGCAGAACATCGTCTCGCTCGTGGGCCGGATCGCCAAACGCTCCTGCAATGTCTCGCCGCCGCCCTGGGTGACCCAAGCCACCTCGGGCGCGAAGCCCTCGACATGCTCCGCCTCCTTGAGCAGCAGGCTCTCGGGGATCAGCATGGGCATGTAGACGTTTTCATGCCCCGTCGCCTTAAAGCGCGCGTCCATCTCCTGCTGAATCCGCTCCCAGATCGCGTAGCCGTATGGCTTGACGACCATACACCCGCGCACGGGCGCATAATCCACCAGGCCCGTCTGCAAAATGACGTCGGTATACCACTGCGAAAAGTCCTGGTCCCGGGGGGTGATGTGTTGTACGAATTCCTGCTCCTTTTGCTTTGCCATGGGGTGTGCCTCCTCGCAAAAAAATAGCCCGCGCCCCACTGCTGGGACGAAGGCGCGCTTCGCGGTACCACCCGGCTTGACGCGCCCGCGATGCAAGCGCGCCCGCTCTTTGCCTTTATCACGGCTACGCGCCCCCGCCAACCGGAACAGGCCGGAAGGCGGTCCAGGAGCCCGCGCGCGCTCGCAGCCATGGCGCGCACTCTCTGTACGGGGCAAAACCGCCCATTCTGTCCGCGGGAGATGAGACATTATACAATGGAAGGCCGGGGCGTGTAAAGAGGGGGGAATGAAGCCGTCATACGGTAAATATTGCATCGTATCGTATAGATCATGCAGCGATCCCCGGCAATTTATTCTTGCGCGCGTTAGGCGGGCGTGATAAAATGCATGCATACAGGGGGAGGGGTTCCTATGGCCGTTCGCATTTCGGCGCTGACAGAAGAGAATGCCGCCGCCGGCGCGGATATCATACGGCGCTCCTTCGCGACGGTCGCGGCCGTGCTTGGCCTGACAAAAGAAAACTGCCCCTCAAACGGCGCTTTTATAGAAGACGCCAAACTCCTTGACGAATATCGCCGCGGCATCGAGATGTTTGGGCTGTTCGACAGCGGCCGCCTCGTTGGCTTCATGGCGCTGGAGCGCAAAGATACCGATCTGTTCTACCTGGAAAAGCTGGCCGTTCTGCCCGAATTCCGGCACAACGGGTACGGCGGCATGCTGGTGGATTTCGCGCGGAATACCGTGCGGCACAAGGGGGGCAAAACCCTCTCCATCGGCGTCATCCACGAAAACACGCGGCTTGTGCGCTGGTATGAAGCCTTGGGGTTCGCGCACACGCAGATACGCAAATATGACCACCTGCCCTTTGCCGTGTGCTTTATGAGGCTGGCCGTATGAACAAAAAAACCGCCATGCACCTCTTCGCGGCCCTGACGGTCGCGCTCTGGGCCTTGGGCTATGTGATGACCCGCGTCGCGGTGCGGCATTTTACGGTGGAAGCGATGTCATTCCTGCGCTACCTGATCGCCGCCCTCTTCCTGACGCTTTATGCGGCCGTCCGAAAGATGCGCCCGCCGAGGCCGAAAGATATACCGCTCTTTTTTCTGGGCGGGGCGATTGGTTTTGCCGTCTACGTCTACGCTATCAACGCCGGGTCAAAAACCTTGCCGGCATCCACGGTCAGCTTCTTGTCAGCGCCTCGCCAATCCTCACGGCGCTGCTTGCCCGCGTGTTCTTGCGCGAGCGGATCGGCGCGACGGGCTGGATTTCCGTGGCGTGCGCGTTTTCAGGCGTGGGCGTGATCACCTTTTATAATGGAAGCTTTGCCTTTACTTCCGGCGTGGCCTGGATTTGCCTTGCCACGGTGCTCATCAGCCTATACAACATCTACCAGCGAAAGCTGCTGCTCAGGTACAGCCCGCTGGAGGTCACCACCTACTGCATCGTCGCGGGCGCGCTGCTCCTGTCGGTTTTCGCCAAAAACGCCTTGCCGCAGCTGCTAACCGCCGCGCCGGAAGGGATCGCCGCCATCGTCATCCTGGGCGTTTTCTCGGCGGGCATCGCCTATTTGTGCTGGGCTTGGGCGCTGAGCAAGGCGGACAAAACCAATGAAGTGACGAGCTATATGTTTGTCACGCCCATCCTGACCACCTTGCTTGGCTTTTTCCTCATTGGCGAAGCACCCCATGTTTCCGTTTACATCGGCGGCGCGATGGTTCTTGCGGGCTTGGTGATCTTGTCAAAGGGACGGTAGGCGGCGTCTTTTTTCTTTTTGGGAAAAGAAAAAAGAAAAGCCTTTTGAGGGGGGGTGAGGGATTGGAATGGGGGGCAATCCCCTCCCCGCGAAAAATGTACGCCCGCAAACGGCGGCAAAATCATCGTTGGTATACAATACGCCGTCTTATGCCATTTTTCAATTTTATAACAAGCACTTCGTCCTTGATTCCCGCGCGAAAGAATGATATAATTTTCACGTCCGCGAAGAAACCATAAACGTATCCTATACAGCATGATGGAGGGGATTATCGCCATGAGTCCAGAAAAAGCTTCGGTAGTCATCGATTTGAGCGCCGAGGAGCAAGAAAAGCTCGACGCCATCCAGAAGGTGATTGACACCTACAAGGATAAAGAAGGCTGCCTGATCTCGGTCCTTCATCTGGCGCAGGAAATCTACGGCTACCTGCCGATGGAGATCCAGCAAAAGATCGCCGACGGCATGGGGTTCTCTTTAAGCCATGTCTCCAGCGTGGTCACCTTCTACTCGTATTTTTCCATGATCCCGCGCGCGGATCACGCGATCAAGATCTGCATGGGCACCGCCTGCTATGTGCGCGGCGGCAAGCGCATTGTCGACCGGCTGGAGGAGGTGCTTGGCATCAGCGCCGGGCAGACGACCAGCGACGGAAAGTTTTCCATCGCCATTACCCGCTGCCTGGGCGCGTGCGGCCTGGCCCCTGTCATCATGATCGACGAAGAGGTCTATCAGCAGGTCAACCCGGACAAAATCGAAAAAATACTGTCGAAATACTAAGCGGCTGAGGTGTGAAAAATGATCGTAAAAACCAAAGGCGACCTTCAAAAAACGCGTGAGGACGTGCGCGCGGCGCGGGAAGCGTATACAAAGCACGTGTTCGTTTGCGGTGGCGGCGGCTGCGTCTCCACGGGCTGTATGGACACCAAGGCTGCCGTGGAAGAATACCTGCGCAATACGGAGCTTGCCCAAACCGTGGGCATGACGTTCACGGGCTGCATGGGCCTTTGCGCGTTTGGCCCCGTCATGCTCGTCGAGCCGGAGGGCGTGTTTTATGTCAACGTGACGCCTCAAAAGGCAAAGGAAATCCTCTATCACCACATCGGCCACGGCAAAATTATGGAGGAATACACCTACTATGACCAAAACGCCAAGCGCCACATCCCGCTGATGAAAGATATTCCGTTCTTTTCCCAGCAGATCAAAATCGCGCTGCGCAACTGCGGCAGGATTGACTTTTCCTCGCTGGACGAATACATCGCCGAGGGAGGTTTCAGCGCGCTCGCCAAGGCGCTGACGGAGATGGATCGCAAGGCGGTCGTGGAGGAAATCAAGCGCTCCGGCCTGCGCGGCCGCGGCGGCGCGGGGTTCCCCACCGGCATCAAATGGGAGGCGGGCATGAACGCCCCCGGCGGGCAGAAGTACATCGCCTGCAACGCCGACGAGGGCGACCCCGGCGCGTTCATGGACCGCTCGCTGATTGAAAGCGACCCCTTCGGGCTCATGGAGGGCCTGATGATCGGCGCGTATGCCATCGGCGCGAGCAAGGGCTTTGTATACGTGCGCGCCGAATACCCCATCGCCGTGGAGCGGCTGGGGCACGCGATCCGCCTGGCGCGCGAAGCCGGCCTTCTGGGCGAAAAAATCCTGGGCACAAAGTTTGCCTTTGATCTGGAGGTCCGCATCGGCGCGGGCGCGTTCGTCTGCGGCGAGGAAACGGCCCTGATGAGTTCCGTGGAGGGCAAGCGCGGGGAGCCGGCGCAAAAGCCCCCGTTCCCCTTTGAAAGCGGCCTGTACGGCTGCCCGACGATCATCAACAACGTCGAAACCCTGGCCAATGTGCCCGCCATCATCGACAAGGGCGCGGACTGGTACGCTGCCCTGGGCGTTGGCAAATCCAAGGGCACCAAGGTGTTCGCGCTGGCCGGCGATATCATCAACGCGGGCATCGCGGAGGTGCCCATGGGCATCCCCCTGGGAGACCTGATCTTCAAGATCGGCGGGGGCATCCCCAAAGGCAAGGCGTTCAAGGCCGCGCAGATCGGCGGCCCGTCTGGCGGCTGCCTGACCAAAGAACACCTCAACACCTCCGTCGACTATGAAACGCTGACTTCCCTCGGCGCGATCATGGGCTCCGGCGGCCTTATCGTCATGGGTGAGGACACGTGCATGGTAGACACCGCGCGCTATTTCCTGGACTTCATCCAGGACGAGAGCTGCGGCAAATGCGTTCCCTGCCGCATCGGCACCAAGCGCATGCTGGAAATCCTGGAACGCATCACCCGCGGCGAGGGCACGGAGGAGGACGTCAAAAGCCTGCGGGAGCTTTCGCATAACATTGGGCAAACCGCCATGTGCGGGCTGGGCCAGTCCGCGCCCAACCCGGTGCTCTCCACCTTGCAATATTTCGGCCGCGAGTATGAGGAGCATATTCATGACCACCGCTGCGAGGCGGGCGTGTGCTCGTCCATGTTCATTTCCCCCTGCCAGAACGCCTGCCCCGCCGGGGTCAACGTGCCCGGGTACATGGCGCTCATTCAGGAGGGCCGGTTCATGGACGCGTACCGCCTCATCCGGCAGGACAACCCCTTCCCCGGCGTGTGCGGCCGCGTCTGCACACACCCCTGCGAACGCAAGTGCCGCCGCACCCAGCGCGACGAAGCAATCGCCATCTGCGACCTGAAGCGCTTTGTGGCTGATTTCGCGATGAACCATGAGGAAAAATTCCTGGACGATATCAAATATGCCAAGAACGGCAAAAAGATCGCCATCGTCGGCGCGGGCCCCAGCGGCCTGACCTGCGCCTACTACCTTGTGCGCCTGGGCTACGACGTAGACGTGTTTGAGAGCCATTCCCAGGCCGGCGGCGTGCTGGCCTACGGCATCCCGGAATATCGCCTTCCCACGGATATCCTGGAGCATGAGATTCAGCTTATCAAGCAGGAGGGCGTGAACATTCACCTCAATACCGAGGTGGGCCGCGATATCTCCTTCGCCCTGCTGCGCGAGGAATACGACGCCATTTACCTCGCCACCGGCACCCAGTTCCCCAACCTGGTCGGCGTGGAGGGGGAAGGGCTTAAAGGCGTATACCACGGCCTCCCGTTCCTCAAGGACATCCACTTTGGCAAGCGCATGAAGGTCGGTAAGCGCGTCGCCGTGATCGGCGGCGGCTCCACCGCCATAGACGCCGCGCGCAGCGCCATCCGTCTGGGCGCTCAAAAGGTCGTGGTCGTGTACCGCCGCAACATCGACGATATGCCGGCCGACCGGCGCGAAATCGACGAAGCGCTGGAAGAAGGCGTGCAGATCATGGAACTGACCGCCCCGGTCCGCTTCCTCGGCGACGAAAAAGGCCGGGTCACCGGCATGGAATGCGTCAAGATGGGGCTTGGCGAATACGACGGGAACGGCCGCCGCAAGCCTCGCGCCGTCAAAGGCAGCGAGTTTGTCATCGAAACCGACATGATCATCCCCGCCGTCAGCCAGCACGCGGACTTTCCGTTCATCTCCAAGGATGATGTGGAGCTCACCGAGTGGGGCACCATGGTCACAAAAAAGCATAACCTGATGACCTCCATCGAAGGCGTTTTCGCGGGCGGCGATCTGGCGCGCGGCTCTGATACGGCCATCACGGCCATCGCGGACGGCAAAAAGGCCGCGTCCAGCATTGATATGTACCTTGGCGGCTCCGGCAAGCTCAACGTAGGCAAACCCATCGACATCCCCCCCGCCTACGTGGACGAGGACAGCGCAGAGTACAACCGTTTCCCGCAGGAGATGCTGCCGCCAGAAAAGCGTGTGGAGGGCTTCCGCGAGGTCTCCCTGGGATACCGCAAGCTCAACGCAGTTGCCGAGGCGACCCGCTGCCTGCGCTGCGACAAGAAGTAGGAGGTTCGTCATGGCTGAGAAAATCATACATCTGACCATCAACGGCAAGCCCATTGCCGCCAAGGAAGGGCAAACCATCCTGCGGGCGGCGCAGGACAACAACATCTACATCCCGAGCCTGTGCTATCTGGAGGGTGTGCACAAGTTTGGCGGCTGCCGCATGTGCATGGTGGAGGTCGAGGGCGGCCGCACGCTCATGGCCGCCTGCATGGTCACCGTGCGCGAGGGCATGGTCGTTAAATCCAACTCCGCCAAGGCGCGGCAAGCCCGCAAGCTCAACTGCGAGCTGATTCTCTCCGACCATCCGCAGGACTGCCTCTCCTGCGCCCGCAGCGGCCAGTGCGAATTGCAGGACCTGTCCCAAACCCTTGGCATCAAAGAAGCCCGCTTCAAGGGCGAGCGCTCCGAAGGCATTACGGATATCTCCCCCTCGATCACGCGCGATACCGGCAAGTGCATTCTGTGCCGCCGCTGCGTCAGCGTGTGCAACGAGGTGCAGAAGATCGGCGTGCTCAACGCGCAAAACCGCGGGTTCAAGACCGTGATCGGCCCGTCCGGCGGCCAGTCCATCGGCAAGGTGGATTGCACCAACTGCGGCCAGTGCATCGCCGCCTGCCCGGTCAACGCGCTGAGCGAGACGGACAGCATCCAACGGGTCTGGGACGCCATCAACGACCCGGACAAGCGCGTCATCGTGCAGGTAGCGCCTTCGGTTCGCGTGGCCATCGGCGAGGAATTCGGCCTGCCCACGGGCGTGCCTGTGACGGGCAAATTGGCCACGGCGCTCAAGGAGCTGATGTTCGACGACGTGTTCGACACCAACTTTGGCGCTGACCTGACCATCATGGAAGAGGGCAGCGAATTCTTAAGCCGCGCCAAGGCCGTCCTGCAGGGCGGTAAGGCCACCCTGCCGATGATCACCTCGTGCAGCCCCGGCTGGGTCAAGTTCTTGGAGCACCGCTTCCCCGGGAGCGTGAAAAACCTGTCCACCTGCAAATCCCCGCACATGATGCTGGGCGCGGTGATCAAGTCGTACTACGCGCAGAAGCTCGAAATTGATCCCAAGACCATGTACGTCGTCTCCGTCATGCCCTGCACGGCCAAGAAATTCGAAATTCAGCGGCCCGAGATGACGAACGGCGGCGTGCCGAACGTGGACGCCGTCATCACCACGCGCGAACTGGCCAAGATGATCCGCGAGGCGGGCATTGACTTTGAAAACCTGCCGGATTCAGACTTTGACGCCCCGCTGGGCATTTCCACCGGCGCGGCGGACATCTTCGGCGTGACGGGCGGCGTCATGGCGGCCGCGCTTCGAACCGTGTATGAGCTGGTCACCGGCCGGGAGCTGCCCTTTGACAACCTGCGTATCACGCCCATCGAGGGCAACAAACAGATCAAAACCGCGGATCTCACCTTTGAAAACTGCCTGCCGGCGTACAGCTATCTCGAGGGTTTCACCGCGAAGGTGGCTGTGACCAGCGGCTTCGCGGGCGCGGCCACGCTGATGGAGGAAGTGGCAAAGGGCGCGTCCCCGTACCATTTCATTGAGGTGATGGGCTGCCCCGGCGGCTGCATCGTGGGCGGCGGCCAGCCGCGCGCCACGGTCCGGACCAAGTGGGCCGACCGCGCCAAGGGCATCTTTGAAGAGGATCAGCGCAAAAAGCTCCGCAAATCGCACGAGAACCCCGCTTTGCAAAAGCTCTACAACGAGTTTTTGCTGGAGCCGCTGGGGCATAAGCCGCATGATCTGCTCCATACCAGCTATACGCCGCGCGGCACGTACAATGAGCTGATACAGGAAACAAAGGAACGGTAAGGGTTGGAGGGTTCTAGGGGGCGGCGCCTCCTGGGACCCTCTTTTTTAATGGGGAAAATTCGCGCAAATTCGCGCTGTATCTAGTCCGCAACACTCCGGCGTGGATGAAGCGCTCAGTGGTGCAGTATCGTGATCACCGGTGGTGCTTATCAGCAACCTTCTTTGGGATATTGGGATATTGTCTGTAATTGACGTGCGCCCACTCATTGACTTTTCCATTCTGCCAAGCTATACTGCCTGTAGTCAATACCTCAAAGGAGAAAGCAACTGGAGGCTATACCCATGAAAAAGATAATGATATTACTTTGCATTTTCATCCTGGTTCTTTCAGCGCTGCCTCCAGCCTTCGCCGATGCGCGGGATCTCGTGGTTATTCAAAAGGAGGAACCGAGCTCAATTTGGGATGCCACCATTTTAGCGAATGGCGAGATATGGGTTTCGGGCATCAGCTATACGCAAGATGGCTATATAGATTGGCTGGCCAAGGTAAACCTCGATGGCACCATTGCCTGCTATATAGAGGAACAATATGCGTCCGAGTCTATTTTTCTTCTAGGGGATACCCGGTATGTTTTGCACTATGTGCGTGATGGGAACGCCTTCAAAAAAGTGGAGCTGGTTCCTATTTCGGAAGACGGCTGCGCTGGCGAGCCGATAGCGTTAAAAAATAGCGCGAATGGCATCATCGATCGTTCCATGATCGGCCATATCCCTCAAGGCATCCTGGTGTATGGTAGCAGCCTTGAAGACCCTTGGTTCACGCTGTATGACGAAAACATGAACATCGTCATGGCAGTGGATTATCCGTTTGGTTTTCTGCCAAATTTTCGCGAAAAGGGCTATTTCTTTCACCCGAGTATCCAATGGCATCAGGATTGTATTTGGCTATACGGCCAATTTGAACCAAGCAAGTTCTATCTGATGAAGGCAGACCTTAACGGAACGATTGACAGCTGCCTTACCATTCCGCTGCCGGTGAATCGCAACGTGATGAACATGACGATCTGGGATAATCAGATCTTCCTTCTGGGGAAGACCTTGTATGGCGCGTTTGGTGCCGCCTATTTGACCTGCATAGATTTTCAAGGGAAGGTTTTGTGGGAGCGGGTGATCACGGATTACCATAGAGGCTTCACTCCGTTTAGCATTACCCAGATTGGACGCGGGTTCATCGTGTATGGAGATAGAATAGTACGCACGTCGCATGGGGATGAGTGTACGATTTTTTTTGCCGCGGTTTCGCGCAATGGCAGGGTCGGTAAAGAAGTGGAGATTTCTTACTTTAAGCCTCCTTCGATACCATCTGGCATCTTGTTCAGAGATGATTTTTATGTGTTTGGAGAGGCAGCTAGAGGGCAGCCTGATCACATGGTTTATGAAAAGTTTACGATTGATGATTCATGGTTTCCTGATGGCGAGACTTGATAATTGCGGAGGAGGGATGGGTGCATGCCCCATCCCCCACTGCAAGTTACACGTTGTCAAGAATAACATCTCTTGGCCAGCTCCAGTCCGGCCAACCTGCTGACGAGTTCATGGTCGTAAGATTGGGACCGCTATTGGTATCAGGGGTGTACATTTGCTCTACAGCGCCGAGGCTTCCAGCGACTGACTGATACACTGCGTTTTGAGCGCCACCTTTGGGGAATACTTTAACGCCTGCATATACGCCCATGTGCGTTGTGCCTTGGAAAAGTTCCATGCCGGGGATGAGTTTGCCAAACTCGCTAAGCGCCAGAACAGTTCCTCCTAGTAAAGAACCACCATTCGTACTTTTTTGATCAGGGCAATTATTATACCCCATGTGGTCCCGTGCTTTAAAAGGCATGTATCCGCAGCATATTTTCGGTGGATCCTCATCTGGATAGTACCCAGCATTATTGTGGTCCGAAGGATACCCATACTCGGTTTTTCTTGCCCAATCATCAAGTCTAGCCAGGTATGTGCTTACCCTCATGTGCTTTGTGCTTAATCGATAGCTCTGGCTATATGCCTTGATCTTCTCAATCGGATTGGTTCCGGTATACTCCACATACGTGCCAGGCATCAGATACTGCGATGCAGCAAACCCTTTATACTTACTTGCAATCTAAAAGCACTTAATATATAATGCAGTAAGAAGGGGGTGGCTGTATTATGCGGAAACGAAAGCGTGTAACG
>WRGP01000195.1 GCA_009787135.1 Bacillota bacterium
GGTTATCTTCGCCGCCGATTCGACCGAGTATCAAATCTTCATGATGTGGACCGATTCCGCGGCGCCCGAGATGCCGTGGGGCCGCATGCGCCAGCTCATGAGTTCCGAGTACGTCGGTGTGGATAACAATCAGGCCGGCAACTGGGGGCACTACAGCAACCCGCGTGCCGATGAGCTGATCAAGCTGATCCCGCTGGAGTCCGACCCGGCGAAGGTGAAGGAATACTACACCGAGGCGGTTGAGATCTATTTGACCGAGGTGCCCTCCTTCTCGCTCATGTACCGTCCCAACCAGTTCCACGTGGTGAACGAGTCTGTCTGGACCGGCTATACCGAGGCCACGGATGGCCGCAACGTCCCGCCGGGACACTGCACCGACGGCTATGCCATCGCGGATCTCTACAACCTGACGCTCGTCAATCCATAATTTGCAAAAAATAAGGGAAGCGGTCATGTTTCAATCCTTTTGAAGCATGACCGCTTCTCGCTATGGGAGGCCTGCCCATGAAGGGGTATCGCAAATATTTCGCGAAAAAGGCCCTGTGGTTTGTCGTCACCTTTGCGGCGGCGGTGGTGCTTAATTTTCTGCTTCCGCGCCTTATGCCAAACGACCCGGTCGCCGCCATCACCGCCAAGAGTGCCCGCGGCATTTCCGAGACGTGGGCGATCAGGGCGATGTATGAACGCTACGCGCAGGAGTTTGGTACCGATAAGCCGCTTTTGGAACAATTTTTTCTCTTTGTCAAGAACGCTGTCCGGGGCGATTTCGGCGTCTCTTTCAGCCAGTACCCGCGCACCGTCGCCAACATCGTTTCCAGCGCCGTGCTCTGGACCGTTGGCCTGCAGTTTCCGGCGATCATCGTCGGCTGGCTGCTGGGCAACATCCTGGGCGCGCTGGCAGCCTATATCCGCAAGGGCTTTGACAAGGTCATCATGCCAGCGTCGCTGTTTCTCTCCAGCGTGCCGGCCTTTGGCATCGCGATCACGCTGCTGACGGTCTTCGCCGTCAATTTGAAAATCGCGCCTATCTCCGGCGGTTATGGATATGATCTGATCCCTCACTTCAGCTGGAAGTTCATCAAGTCGATTATCGACCACTACCAATTGCCCTTCTGGTCTATCGTGGTGATGGCCATCGGCGGCCAGGCGATCGGCATGCGCTCCATGTCCATCTATGAGCTCAACGCGGATTACGTCAAATACAGCCGCTTTCTGGGCATCAAGGATCGCAAGATCGTGCGCTACGTGTTCCGCAACGCGATGCTGCCTCAGATCACCGGCCTGGCGATGTCCATCGGCACGATGGTCAGCGGCGCCCTGGTGGCGGAAATCATATTTGCCTATCCCGGCCTTGGCACCATTCTGATGCGGGGGATTATGCAGGGGGACTATCCGCTCATTTCCACCGTGACATTGCTCATCACGGCCATGGTGCTGCTCTCCGTGTTCCTGCTTGATATTGTCTGCGGCCTGATCGACCCGCGCGTCAAAGCCGCTCAATACGATTGAAAGGAGGGGAAGTATGAAAAATATATTCAAACAGGCATTTCATTCGCCTAGATTCGTGATTGGGTTCTCGATTTTCGCCTGCATTCTGCTCACGATGCTGATCTATCCCCTTCTTATGCCCGGCAATCCGCTGGAGATGATCGGCCTGGGCACCTTTTTCAGGCCCGGTACCTATGTGTCCGTCTATGACGCCCTGGATGCGGACAGCCGGACGATAAAGCTCTCGGACGCGGACGACAACCGCCTGGCCAAGGCCATGTCCGATGCGGACAGAATTTCGATGATGGAATGGCTGGCTGTGGCCGGCGTGCCAGCGGAAGATATCGATTTGCGCGACACGCATGGGCTGATCAGCCTGTGGAAAAAATACTATGACCCGTCCGTTAGGCCCGAAGGCATGACCAAGGCCAAGCGCAACTACTACGAACGCCTCAACAACCGGCTGGTGGCGGTCACCAGAGCGGACACCATCACCATGCTGTCGCCCGACGCGGAGACCGGCGAAATGGAGGAAAGAGGCAGAGTCGCGAAAACAGACTACGTGAACGTGAGCGACGTCACCAATGTGCGCAGGCTGCCGCTTGGCACCGATAACTTTGGCCGCGACATGCTCAAAGAGCTGGTGTCCGCCTGCGGCACGTCGCTCTTCATCGGCCTGGTGGCCGGGGGGATCGCCACCTTTATCGGGCTGCTGCTCGGGCTCCTGGCAGGCTATATCGGCGGCCTGCTGGATGACTTCATCATGTTTTTCACCAACATCTTTACCGTTATACCTTCGTTCGTGATCCTGATTCTGATCAGCTTCAGCATCGACCAAAGCCAGCGCGGGGCGCTCACCACGGCGGTCGTCATCGGCCTGACCTCGTGGGTGTGGACCACGCGCTCGGTGCGCGCGCAGGTGCTCTCGCTCAGGAACCGCGACCATGTGAACCTGAGCAAGCTTTCAGGGCATAGCCTGTCGCGTATTGTTTTGACCGATATTCTGCCCTATATCGCCTCGTACGTGGTGATGGCCTTCATCCTGCAGATTTCCTCCGGCATTCTGGCCGAGGCGCAGCTGTCGCTTTTAGGGCTGGGCCCTAAGACCACCACGACGCCGACGCTCGGCCTGATGATGAACTGGGCAATGCTCTATTCGGCGCACATCAACGGCGCCTGGTGGGCGTATTACCCCGTGATCCTGACCATCGCGCTGATCACCTTCTCGCTGAACCTGATGAACACCGGCTTGGATCAGGTGTTCAACCCGCAGTTGAGGAGCTGATACCCGAATGAACCGCGGCCCCTTGATAATCCCCCGGGTTGGGCACGAGGGGGGCGTCTGATAGTCCAAAAAGAGAGGGGGCTGTAATATGGGGAAGACCCTATTGGAAGTGAAGGGGCTGACGACGAAGTACATCACGCGCTTTCATGAGAACGTATACGCGGTGGATAACGTCTCCTTTGCCGTGGAGGAAGGGAAATCGCTGGGGATCGCCGGGGAGTCCGGCTGCGGAAAATCCACGCTCGCGCTCAGCCTGATGGGGTATTATTTTCCGCCGCTGCACTATATGAGCGGAGACATTCTCATTGACGGGCGAAACATATCGGGCATGGCGCCCGACGACGTGCGCCTTCACATTTTGGGTGCGGAGATCGCCTACATCCCGCAGGCGGCCATGAACGCGCTCAACCCGACGCAGAAGATCATCCGCTTCATTGAGGATGTTATCCTGGCCCATGATCCGAAGATGGGCAAAAAGGATATTTACGACCTGGCGAGGAAGCGCTTTGAGATCCTGAACCTGCCGGCGGATGTACTGCAAAAGCACGCGGTGGAGCTATCGGGCGGCATGAAGCAGCGCACGGTCATCGCGATCTCCACCATCCTCTCGCCCAAGGTGTTGATCGCGGACGAGCCTTCGTCGGCGCTGGATGTGTCCAGCCAGCGGGTCGTCATCAAAATGCTGCGCGATCTGATGGAGATGGGTTACATTAAGTGCATGATCTTCATCACGCACGAGCTGCCGCTGCTCTACAACGTGACGGACGATATTGCCGTCATGTACGCGGGCCAGTTTGTTGAAAAGGGAACCGCGAAGGAGATGGTCTTTGATCCGCTGCATCCCTATTCCAAGGGGCTGATGGAATCGATTATCGTGCCGGAATCCGGCACACGCGACATCAAGCTTTCCGCCATCCCCGGCACGCCGCCCAACCTCAAAAACCCTCCGTCAGGCTGTCGTTTTGCCGAGCGTTGCCGGTACGTGACACCCATGTGCGCGGCGTCTTCCGTGCGGTTTTTGGACGTCGCGGGCGAGCGAAACTACCGCTGCATCCTGCCGGAGGAAAAACTAAGGGAGGTGTATGGCCGTGCATGAGGGGAGCAACCGCCCTACGGACAACCGTCCCACGGAAAATTGTCCCACGGAGAAGCGTGTATGCTTGAGCGGTACGGGCGTGACCAAAGTGTTCGGAGCCGGAAGCCGGAAGACCGTGGCCGTGGATCATGTCGATTTCTCGTTCAATGAGGGGGAGATGATCTCCATTGTCGGCGAATCCGGCAGCGGGAAAACAACGTTGGTCAAGATGCTCCTGGGTCTTACCTCCGTGACAGATGGCGACCTCTATTTTATGGGCAAAAAGCGCGATATCCGCACCAGAAGGCGGAAGAAGGCGTATTGGAAGGGCATTCAGGCGATTTTTCAGGATCCTTTTTCCGCCTATAACATCTTCAAAAAGATCGACTCCGTGCTGCTGGATTGTGTTCATATGCGCGGCGGCCGCCATCTTCCGCATGAGGAGAAGATCCGCATGATCTCCGAGGCGTGCGGTTTCGTCAACCTCAAATACGAGGAGTTGACCAACAAGTACCCCTTTGAGCTGTCCGGCGGCCAAATGCAGCGCCTGATGATCGCCCGCATCTTTCTGCTCAGGCCCAAGATTCTGCTGGCGGACGAGCCGACCTCTATGATCGACGCCTGTTCGCGCGCCACCATCCTGGATATGCTTATGAAGCTGCGCGCGGAAGAAGGCATGACCATCGTGTTTATTACGCACGATCTGGGGCTGGCATATTACGTATCCGATCGGCTGATGATTATGGAGAAGGGCGTTATCGTGGAGCAGGGCGCTGCCGATGAGGTCATCCTGAACCCGCAGCATCCATACACCAAGCAGTTGCTCTCCGATGTGCCAAAGCTCACGGAACCTTGGTAAAAGGAGCAAGCGCTATGCTGGAAACGCCGGGGTAATAAAGGCTGTATGTAGCGATTATCCGGCTTTGTTATATTGCTTGCTGCCGAGTGGCGGCATACCATTCGGCTCAAGGAAGTCGTTCCATTTCTGGATCGGGCGCCCATGGTATTTCGCCAGCATGAACGCGTAGATGACATACTTCGGATTGGCTGTGGCATTCAACGAGTAACCGGCTGATGCCAGCAGCGCCTCAGCCTCCAGCCGATTCAGCCAAAGGCCAGCGCATACGGCCAGGACGGTTTCGATCTCCCACTGATTTGCAACGCCGCGCTTGATCCTGCTATAATAGTGGCTGTCCAGTTTAGCTCTGAGCATGAAATGAGATTTTCATCTCGTTTTATCTCAGTAGAAAAAAATAAAAGCCTAATTTTATGCGGATGCGTGGTGAAGAGCATAAAGAAGTTTTTTGCGTTGACGATTGCCGTAATTGTGTCGCTTGGCGCGTTTATTTCGACCGGCTGCGCGGAAGCGTACCAAACGGAAGCGCGCCAAACAATAAATTGGGCTGACGCCGTCACCGCTTATTACAGCGACGACGCGCCGGAAGCGTACAGCGGCATGGATATTGATACGGAAATCATGCGCGTCGGCAAAACGGCTGGCGGCGGGGATATGTTCTCGCTTGTATACGTCCCTCTTGGCGTTGATTTTTTCGCGGATGAAATTGCCGAAGCGAAACTGTTTCTATATGTCGCGGAGGGCGCGCCGCCGAATGAACTGCGCATAGGAACCTTGAGCAAACGCTGGAACGCAAACGAATTGACGCGCGCGGAAGCGAAGGCTCTTGTAGACGACAGCGGCTTGATGGTCGCGGCTGTGCGGCCGGAGGACGACGGTTGGGTCAGCGTTTCCGTAACAGAAATAGTCAAAGCGTGGACGTGGGGGGACGCGCAGAATTTTGGGTTCGCTATGTTTTCTGTTGCGGACGAGGTTGGGGGTGAGGCGCAGGGCGTGTTCGCCGCGATGTACCACGGCAACGGAAACGCACCGTATATAAAAGTGAGCGGGCGCGTGGGCGTTCGTCCAAGCGGATACGGCAAATTCGGCTTCACCCGCGTACCAGAAGAAGGCAGACAGTTTGACACAGTCAACGCGAACTGCCTTGCCTACGCGATGAGGGACGTCGTGCCCGTTGGCACGGATGACCTGGGATATACTTACGACGAGTTAAACCGTATTTTCTTCGAATCGGGCGAGGACGAGGTCAACGAGTATATCGGCGTGCTGCTTGAAAAATATGTTGAGGAAAACAAAGCGGGGTTTTGCGTGTCAAGCTTTCGCGGGATAGACGGCTTCGACGCTCCCATAGACCCGGCGAGGGAATACCGCATCGCGCTGCGCGTATGCTGCAACGCCCACGAAGGTTTCCCGTTGGTTGACGAGGTGAATAATTTCGATTTCCATTTTTGGGCGCAGCTTGATGACGGCAGATGGACGGATAAACTCCCCGTTCTTTACTCGAAGATCATTCCCGGCACCGCTCCGGGCGTTTCACCGGGGAAATACTATTGGGAAATGGGCAGGGTATATGGTCAGTATTACACAAGCAAGATCATCTACTATGCCGTGACGAAAGACGCCGACGAAATGACGGTTCACAGACCCAGCCCGTATGTGGACGTTGCGCTTTACGACTATCTTAACAACGGCGTGGAATATGAAAGGCGAAATAACCCGTCTTGAATTCGCGGGCATGTTGTGCGATTATTATAAAGATACAAAACAATAAAAAGGAGCGGGATTTATGGAAACGCTTAGGAACAAGCTGCGGTTAGACGCGACAACCCTAAAAATCATCGCCTGTGTTCTTATGTTCTGCGACCATATCCACCAGATGTGGGAGCCTGTCGGCGCGCCAATGTGGCTGACATATGTCGGTCGCCTTGTTTTCCCTATATTCATGTTTCTGATGGCTGACAGCTTTCACTACACGCGCAGCCGGAAGAAACTGATACTCCGGCTCTTTTTCGCGTCATTGTTCATGACCGCTATGAACAAGGTCATATCAACGCTGCTGCCTAACGAAGCCGTCATGCTGACGAACAACGCGTTCAGCACGTTCTTGATTGCGACGTTATATATGCTGTTCTACGATATGATTAAGAACGGGATAAAAGAAAAGAACGCAAAGAAAATTATCGGCGGCGCGCTGCTTTGCCTTGTGCCGATATTAACCGCGATTCCAATAATCCTGGCCACAAGCCCGCTGGAATTGCCGCAGCCGCTGAAGATGACGCTCGTTTATATTTCTTTTATTATTCCCAACTTTTTAACGGTTGAAGGCGGATTCGGGGCGGTCATGTTGGGCGTTGCGTTCTATATATTCAGAGAGCGGCGTTGGGCGCAGGCGTTGGCGTTGGTGGCGATGTCGGCGATGTCGTTCATTTCGCAAGGCGGTTTCGGACACGCGTCGCATCAGTGGATGATGGTGTCCGCGATAATCCCGCTGTTCATGTACAGCGGCAAAAAAGGGCGCGGCATGAAAGATTTCTTTTATGTCTTCTACCCCGGGCATATTTACTTGCTTTACGTAATCGCGACTTTGTGGAAATGATGGCGGTTTCGGTTAATAAAAACGAAGGATGTGGATTATATGGCGAACGTATATTTAATCCCGATTAGAATTGCGTTGATAACTTTTTTGGGCGTCGCATGGATATGCACTATACCTTATATGCTCATGCAATACAAAAAATATGGCGCAATATCCATATACAGAGTCGTCATTGTTTTCTCTTTCGCCTTCTATGTATTGTGCGCGTATTATCTAGTAATACTGCCGCTACCTAATCCCGAGACGCTAAAGCCGCTTGTGAGTATCTTCAATCACATGCAACTTATTCCGTTTAAGTTTGTTTATCAGTTTGCAGCTTATACAAAGCTTCATTTGACTGATATCCATACCTATTTGCCCGCGCTGAAACAAAGCGTGTTTATTCAGCCGTTTTTCAATCTGCTGCTCACCGTGCCGTTTGGCTTTTACCTGGGCTATTACTTCAAAAAAAGTATAAAAGAAACGGTATTGTATACGTTTTTGTTATCAGTATTCTTTGAAATAACTCAGCTAACCGCGTTATATGGCGTGTATCCCAGGCCATATCGTTTATTTGACGTAGACGACTTAATGCTCAACACCCTTGGCGGGCTTGTCGGGTTTGAGGTTTATAAACACATATTGTTCTTCCTCCCCTCAAGGGAGAAGATAGATAAAAGCGCAATGAAGAAAAGCGAATCCGTAGGGGTAGTTCGCAGATTATTCGCGTTTGGCGCGGATTTTTACATAGTGTCATTTGTATCAAGCATTATCGCGCGTTTTGCCAGAATCAGCGGATTGCCGGCCTTGCTGCTGTTTCACTTGTTACTGTTTTTGTATTGCGTCCTGTTGCAGATCGCGTTTAAGCAAACGATCGGCCAAAAACTTACGCGCCTTAAACTGCGGATTGAAGGCGGGGAATACAAAGCTATTTTTGTGAGAAACACTGTTTTGATTTTAGCGTTATTCAGTTTGAACTTGTTAAACTTTATAATAAAAACTGCGGAGATGAACTTGCCGTATATCATAGCCTTACAGATAATAGTCACGCTGATTTTATTCGACGCGTTGATGAGCTTGAGAAAGGGGAAAAGGCTGTTTCACGATAGAATCAGCAAAACAGAGTATATAAGCGCGCGGGGTAATTCTTAAAAGACCATATTTGTTATGGAAAAATTTATATACGTATTTCGTTATATATTTAGTATATAATACTTTTCATGCGGATTTGAGAAACGTCATAATAAAGGCGACGTTAATACGAGGAGGACTGTTAATGAAAAAGATTTTGCCGCGTATGCTGTGCGTTTTCATAGCGACGCTAATGTTTGCCGCGTGTTCAATTGGCGGCGCGTCGCCCGTGCCGTCGGATATTGCGTTTACACCCAAAGCTCCCGAGGAGTTAGTCGCGCAAGCGCGCAATCTATTAGGAAGCGAGACGCGAACGGACGATGAGGCTCTCCTTGACGAAATCGCTCATTTTGCCGCGAGGCTGGAACAGGCGCTCGCAAACAAAAACGGGAGTGAGGAAGAAATCAAGGATGAAACTGAAAATGAAATCAAGATAGCGGCGTTGTATCTGCAAACGAGCCTTGACAAGCGGATTGTAAACTTGGACAGGATCACGATTCCTCAGATACAGGACATGATTAGGGAGGGCAAGATTTCTTACCAGGAACTCACGCATATGTATCTGTCCCGGATCGAGCTTTACGACAAAAACACAATAAACCTAAACGCGATTATTGCGCTCAACCCAAACGCGATGGAAGAGGCGAAACGCGCGGATGAAGCCGAGCGAAAAGACCCGGCTAAGGCGCGAGGGATGTTCGGCATACCCGTGCTTTTGAAAGACAACATAAACTTTGACAAGCTTCCGACGACGGCGGGCGCGATGGCGCTTTCGGAAAATATACCGCCGTATAACGCGGCCTTGGTTGACAGCCTGCTTAATACCGGGGCTATCATTCTGGGCAAGGCGAACCTCGCGGAATTCGCGGGCATGATGGACATGGTCGTTTCGTCCGTCGGCGGTATGACGCGTCATCCGTACAGACCGCAGGTTCTTATAGGCGACAGCCCGTTTGGCGCGTCGCCTGGCGGCTCGTCGTCCGGCCCAGCCGTGTCCGTCGCCGCCGCGCTCGCGCAGGTGACTGTAGGCACGGAAACGCAAGGCTCCCTTTTGGGTCCGGCTTCCATGAGCTGCGTCGCGACGATCAAGCCTACCGTCGGTCTTATCAGCCGTTACGGTATTATTCCGCTTCAACTCAGCCAAGACTCGCCCGGCCCCATGGCGCGGAACGTCGCCGACCTGGCCGTTTTGTTGAACGTGATGACAAGCGGGGTGGACGAGCGCGATTCCAAAACGCTTGCCCTTACGGACGCGGGCGTGATTGGCGTAGACTATACGCAAAGCCTACGATTGGACGGCTTATCCGGCAAGCGGATTGGAATTTTGAATATAGAATCAGGCTGGGGACTGGACGAATCGGAACGTGGAAAAGTTGATCTTGTGATAAAAACGCTTGAGGCCGCGGGCGTTACATTGGTGAAAAGCCCTGACGGCAATTATCTGGATTATCCGACGTATCCGAGTTTTCAGGAGTATCCGTATTATGAGTTTAAGAAGGGTCTGAACGCTTATTTGGCCACTTTAGCCCCCGACTTCCCGATAAAGACATTATCGGATATAGTCGCGTACAACAACGAACACCCGGAAGTCATGCCCAACGGGCAGGCTACCTTAATCGAGGCGGATAATACGAATATCGCGGAAGTGGAAGAAAAATACGAGGCAATGATTAAAGAAGCGCAGGATCTGGCCGGGCCTCAGGGGATAGACGCGCTTTTGAAGGAATACGACTTGGACGCCCTTATGTTTATTGATTATTCCACCCAAGGCGCGGTGGCGGGTTATCCCACCGTTTCCGTTCCGTTTCATTATAACAAAGACAGTGTGTCCTCGTCCGTCAATGTTATTTTCACAGGCGCGAAGTTTTCGGAAGCGTTATTGCTTGAGGTCGCCTATGTGGTCGAGCAGGGGACGCATTTTCGCCTTACGCCGGGTCTGGCCGACAAGCGCGAGCTGGGGGAGGCGTTTGAATTCATTATGGACAAGGAGAGCGAGTTAATCAACGCCGCGCTCGCGATAAATGAGAACTTGGGCCAGAGCGAGGCGTTAAGGTTCGTCATAAAGAATAATGAGGATTTAAACGGTTTTTCTCCTGAGCTTGATATATACTACGACGGTCTGGCGACGCAATTTGAAGTCGATGAGGCGAACGCGCGAACGAGGGCGTTGATTTCGCAACGCTACGCTGTAATTGATTGACTGGTTATCTTTGGGGAGAGGTATGAAGCCCCTGAAAATAAGCATAATGCAAGACACAAGCCAAAGACCGCGCTTCCGTGATTAAGTAGATTATCTCACAAACCAGTAACGCGGTGGAGGGTTTCCACCGGATGCTGCGCAAATACACCAAGACGAAGACCATCTATCCCACGGACGATGCCCTGCGCAAATCGGT
>WRGP01000196.1 GCA_009787135.1 Bacillota bacterium
TCCTCCCTAAAAAACCTTCCTTGCATCTCCATGACCTTCACTCCTTCCCCGCTCTTCCCTGTTCTTAATCGTCGAACTCACGTTATAATTGGTTGTTTAGGAATGGTTCTGACTGGCTCGTCACCGGATACAAGGTTTCCATTTTGCAGGCGGTCGGAGGAACCCTCCTTTCCATGGCCGTCATGACGATGTATGCTTTTACGACCTCCGTGAAAGCATTCCGGCATCGCCATAAACTGAGTTTTATCTGTTACTTTACCATGGTGTTTCAGGCGGGCGTCCTGCCCTGGTATCTGTTCTGCACGCGTTACTACCATATACAAAACAGTTACGCGGGGCTGATCCTGCCTTACTTGATGAGTCCTTTTCTGATTGTGCTGCTCAGAACCTTTTATCAGGAGGTACCTGACGAAATGCAGGAAGCCGCTAAGATCGACGGGGCGAACCCATTCCAGGCATTTGTCCGAATCATGCTTCCGCTGGCAAAACCGGGTATAGCGACGGTGACGATGTATGTGGCTCTCGCCTATTGGAACGATATGTACCTTGCGTTATACCTGATGACCAAGGACAGCTTTTATCCTCTGCAATACCGGCTGTACTCCATTCTGTCTAATGTGCAGTTCCTGGTCAGCTCGCAGGCTGCGGGCATCGGCAACAGAGTGAAGCTTCCCACGGAAACGGTGAAGATGGCGCTGACTTGTATTACGATAGGTCCTATAATTTTCCTGTATCCATTTGTCCAGAAGTATTTTGTGAAGGGAGTAATGGCCGGTGCCGTCAAAGGATAACCGGTTTATTATATAAAAATAAAGGGAGGATCACTATGTTTAGGAAAATCGTTTGCGTGACCCTGGCGCTGTGCATGAGCTTGATCGCTATAGGCAGCGTCGCATTGGCTGACCGTCCGGATGAGTTCGTTAAGCTGTCAATCTTCATGCCTGGCGCTCAGACTGGCAGGATGAAGGATTTCGCGGAGAACGAGTTAAAGGACAAGATGCTGGAAGATCTCAATTGCGAGCTGGACTTCTTCTATGAGGACTGGGGCCAATACTGGAACAAGTTGGGCCTGTTGCTTTCAGGCGGCGAGGACATCGACTTCTTCTGGGATGGCATCGGAGCGCTTGCCAACCACTACGCCCGGCAGGAAGTCCTGCCGCTGGACGACCTGCTTGAGGAATACGGGCAGGATCTCCTGAAGAACATCCCCATCAAGAACTTTGACACTGCCAGGATGGCCGACGGAAAGATTTACGCCATCCCATCGCAGGCCGCTGCGGCGTCCGGTAAGTTCTACTCGGTACTCGTGCGGCAGGATCTGCTGGAAGGCGTCGGGATGAGCAAGATCGAAACCATCGCCGACCTGGAGCAGTTCGCGGAGCTGGCCAAGGACGTGTATCCCGATAAGGTCGGTCTGGTCGAACGGACGATGTTCCGCCCGCTTACAAGAGGACTGACGGACAAAAACATTGCTACTTGGCCGCTCAATCAGGAACTGTTTTGGGTGGATGAAGACGATGCGGCTTCGACGGTTCAAAGCATCTTTGACACGGACTTCTTCAAGGCATACTGCGAGCTTATATATTCCTGGATTCAAAAGGGCTATACGACCGAGCAGGTCATGTCTATGGCCGAAGAGTTGGATCGTATCTGGAACAACGGCGAGGGCCTATTCCGCGTAGGCGCCGTGTCCAGGCCGTTGGAAGAGATCAGCAAGCTGCTTCCGACCGATCCTGACGCGAAGCTGATGGAATACTTCATTTCCCCCGAAAAGCCCAGGTACATTGAGTACGCCAGCAACGAGGCGATGTCTATCCCGACCTATTGCAAGGATCCGGCGCGCGTCATGATGTACTTGAACTGGACGCTCGCGAGCCAGGACAATTACAACTTCCTGCTTTTCGGCGTTGAGGGCAAGGACTATACCATCGATGAAAACGGCAGGATGAACCGGAACGTGCAGGACGATTTGATCTACGAGTGGATGTGGAGAAACAATAATTACATCATTTACCCCAACACCGTTTCCGACGAGTATATCGCGGCGTGCGAAACATGGGATACAGGAGCGCCGTACTCCAAGCTGTTTGGCTTCAACTTCGACCAGGAATCCGTCAAGGTTGAAAAGGCGGCTGTCGAGGCTGTATACGCCGAGTTTGTACAGCCGCTGGTTTTCGGTCTGATCGAGCCGACAGACGAAGCCATTGCGCAAGCCATCGATATGCTTAACGGCGCTGGCTTTGCGGAGTACATGGCTGAAATGAACGCGCAAATCCAGGCGCATAACAGCAAGTAAACGTTAAGATGAAAAAAGCGTTCATTTTCATCTCAACGATAGCGCTGGTCATAGGGGGAGCGGTTTCGCTCCCCCTCTTTCAAAAGGGGTGGGCAGACATGGCGGCGGAAACCGTAACGATTTTCCCCGTGGAACATACGGGTGCCATACGCAACCCGATGATGGGTTTGATGGAGCGCGGGCGGCCCTTATATGACAAGAGCATCCCGTTGGATTACAACCCCTGGTCAACATTGATTCACTCGTACATGGCATGGAACGATATTGAAAACACGGAAGCAGACGGAATAGACAAAATTCACGATTTTTGCGAGGCCCTCTGGCGCGATAAAGACGGTGTCGGCGTTGAAACCTTCAATATGAAGGTGGTTCCGCGCATATTTCTGAATTATCCCGGAAAAGGCATGTGCTGGCCGGATGATATGGACAAAGAGGACTATGAAAGCGAGCGATTTAACGCCCGGCTATCCAGGTTGGTGGAGCGTCTAGGGCAACTGTGGAATAACGATCCCCGCGTCGCGTTCGTCCAAATAGGCATCATTGGCCAATGGGGCGAGCACCACCATCCCTACCCCACAAAAGCGCAGCAAATACTCCTAGGGGATTTGTTCACGAAGTATTTTCCGGATAAAATGATTTCCATACGCTACGCGGGCACGTTCAAGGATTATGACTTCGGCGGGTACTGGGACTCGTTCGGATGTTCCTCGGAAGGGAATGATTACGACAGCTTTTTCAACGGGCGGCAGACATGGAAACGCCAGATCATGCACGGCGAGATCAGCTATAATTTCGGCTCCCGCATAAATATTGGCATGACCGCCACGGATAGCATGTTCGTCCCGCACCGGTATTTTCTGATCAATGAGGTACGCCGCCTTCACACCAGCGCGCTGATGTGGGTCGCGGATTACGGAGAATATGACGAGGAATGGAAGCCGGGGAATACCTGGGACGAGGAAGAGCTTCAGCGGGGCGCGGCGATCGTTCAGCGGAATATGGGTTATCGTTTTACGCTCCTAAGCTTTACGTACCCGAAACAGGTATCGCCCGAGAATAACTTTACCGTGCGGTTTGAAGTGCGCAATGATGGTTCGGCACCGTTTTACTACGACTGGCCGGTGGAGTTAAGCCTTAAGGATCCTGCTTCCGGGGAAATCGTGTGGCGGGGAACTTTTGAAACGGATATCCGTGAATGGATGCCGGGCAACGGGTATCGCGGAGAATGGGCCGCCTCCCGCTATCCGGAGGAGTGGGGCGAGAGCATACTGGAGTATGAATCCCCGCCGGATGTATATAGCGCGGAATCCACGTTCAAGCTTCCAGAAAACATTCCGGCCGGAGAGTATATCATAAGCCTCGCTGTCCTGGATTCTGCGGGAAACCTGCCCAGTCTGCGTTTCTCAATTATGAATTACCAAACAGGCGGTTATCATCCGATGGGGTATGTTGGCGTGGGGCAGGAACCGGGGGTCTGTGAAATCGATTCCGTCTTATTTGACGATATAACCGCAGATCGAACGCTTCGGTACGTGTTGGATTAAGGAGCGCGGGTATGAGTTGGGTAAAGTATGCCGGAAACCCCGTACTGGGCAGTGAGACGCTTGGCGTTTGCTTCGATGTGTTCCTGTTGAAATCGGATGGCGAGCTGCGCATGTATTTTTCATGGCGTGATAAAAAATCACTGGCGGTGTCAGTAAGCGTGGATGGCGTCCATTGGAGCACGCCTCGTATTGTGCTGGAACCGCTCCTGTCGTCCGGCTGGGAGGATGATTTGAACCGTAACTGTGTGGTATTCCGAGATCATACATACCATATGTGGTATACCGGCCAGGCGAGAGGTGGAAGCTGCATCGGTTATGCCACAAGTACGGACGGTTTTCATTTTGTACGCCATGGTGACCCGGCGTTGATTCCGGAACGCTTCTGGGAGAAACGTTCCGTGATGAACCCGCATGTCCTTTATGATGAAACGCTTGGGCAATACAGGATGTGGTACTGCGGCGGCGAGACATATGAACCCGACGCGATAGGATACGCGGTCAGTAGCGACGGGATCCGCTGGGTCAAACACCCGGCGAACCCCGTCTTTACCGCTGATATTGGCCTGTGGTATGAAAAGGATCGTGTGGGCGCGTGCCAGGTGATAGCGCTAGACAATGGATACTGGATGTTCTATATAGGATATGAGGATATCGATACAGCACGAATATGCCTTGCACGTTCCCCCGACGGCGTAACGCGCTGGGAAAGAAGCATAAACAATCCACTGGTCTCCCCCACACCCGGCGAATGGGATGAGGACGCCTGTTATAAGCCGTTCGCCTTCTATGATGAAGGAGCCAATGAATGGCGCCTGTACTATAACGGTCGTCGCAGGAATCGTGAATATATAGGTTTTGCGTCGAACGCGGGAAGTGTATTAAAGTAATTACACTTGATACGCGTGAAAGAGGTTACGATATGATCTTAAAACCGGAAATGTTCGAAAAATACATTGCGCTTTTTAGCTCGGAAAATGCTGGGGCACCCATGGGTGATACTGATTTAGCGTTGCAATGGCTTACGCAAAATGTCCCGTTATTTGAATGCCCCGATAAAGATATTGAGGAGGTGTACTTCTTTCGCTGGTGGGTGTACAGTCAGCACGTCAAACGCACGGCGGACGGATATATCATCACCGAATTCCATCCCAATGTCCCGTGGGCGGGAAAGCATAACGCTATTGTTTGCGCCGCTGGCCATCATATACGCGAAGGACGATGGCTTGCGGACAAAACGTATATGGAGGACTACATTCGGTTCTGGTACCAAAAAGGCGGGCCTATTCGGGCTTATAGCAACTGGCTCGGCGCGGCTGTATGGCAGTATTGCGCGGTCAAGGGCGATTTCAACCTTGCGGCCAGCTTGCTAGATGATTTTGTGATGGATTACGGAGAATGGGAACGGACGAATCTTCATGAAAGCGGGTTGTTTTGGTCCGGCGATGACAGAGATGGGATGGAATTTTCTATCAGCGGGAGCGGCTTGAGGCCGACGTTGAATTCGTATATGTACGGATATGCTTCCACAATATCGAAAACCGCCAAGCTTGCGGGGAAAAAAGAGGTTTCCGTAGAGTTTGACAAAAAAGCGCGGGCGCTTCGCCGGTTAATCAATGAAAAGCTCTGGGATCCTAACAGTGGTTTTTATAAAGTTTTACCACTTGATGCAAAGGGCTTACCGCTTAATGATTGGAACAATGTCGATCCTGCCCGTAATGTGCGGGAGCTTTTAGGGTATACGCCATGGTATTTTGATATACCTGATAACGGCAAGGATGGCGCATGGCGACGGCTGACGGACCACAAAGGCTTCAATGCCCCATTCGGTCCCACAACGGTGGAGCGAAGCCATCCGCGTTTTATGTCAGCACACCAACATGAATGCCTGTGGAATGGGCCTTCATGGCCGTTTGCCACTTCGGTGACGCTCACAGCCATGCTGAACAGTTCGTGCGCAAGAGACGGTTTCTTTCATTTATTGCGCGCATACGCGCGTTGCCATACGCGGCGGACAAAGTCGGATGGTACGGCAGTGCGCTGGCTGGATGAAAATATTAATCCGTTTACAGGAGAATGGTTATCGAGAAGCATACTGGAAAGCTGGGGTTGGCCAGCGGAAAAGGGCGGATTTGAACGCGGAAAATACTATAATCATTCGACATATTGTGATTTAATCATAACAGGGCTGGCCGGTTTGAAGCCTCGGAGTGACGATATTATTGAAGTTCGTCCGCTTATTCCAGATTCATGGGATTATTTTTGTCTTGATTCCGTTTCTTATCATGGCCGCTCCGTTACCATACTCTATGACAAATGTGGTGAACGTTACGGGATTGGGAAAGGGGCCTTTGTGTGTCTTGATGGAACGTTTTTCCTTTTATAAGTGAATAATTGCGACTTTTTCGAATTTGTTGTATACTATGCATAAAACATCGCATTTAGGTATGCGCGGCGGAACGGAGGCGTAAACGGATCGCGTGTTGCAAAGAACCTCTTTAAAAAAGCAAATGATTGTCTATTTTTCGATTGCGTTCTCGCTGGTGTTCATTGTATTTGGCAGCGTGACGCTGCGATATAATAGCGACAGGTTACGTGAGCAGAGCTATGATTATTGCCGGCAGATTGTCGAGGCTCGCATCGCGCTTATTGATACATATTTTCTGCAGTTGCAAAACGCGTCTCACATTATCGCCAGCGACGCTGAGGTTATCGAGGCGGTTTCTAATCGCAACGGCACGGAAACGATTGATTACGCCGTAGAGCTGTATCGCCAGCGAAACGTTGCCGAAAAAATCAAGCAGGTCGACGTCCTTGGCAACATCGATACTACGCTGATCATCGGTAGCAATAATGCCTGCCTGTATTTTTATGGGCAGTCCCCACGAAGAGGGTATGATTTCAGCCGAGCCCGCTGGTTTGAAAACGACTCGTCCGCGCCGGGTCTTGCCGCGCGCTTCACCGGCCTCCATGATACCGACTATCTGCTGGGCGATGTTCGGCAGACCGTGTCGCTCATCACACCGATCATGAACGCTACGCAGTTTGGGGCCACTGCCTTGGCGTATCTGGTGTGCGATTTTCGCCTGGAACCGATTCTGAAAGCGGAGAGCATAACGGGCGACATCCAAATCGCCATCTTTGACGGGGAGGAACCGATGTACTTTTCGGCCGCCGCCTTTTCGGAGCGGCAACAGGCGGCGCTGAGGCAAAACCTACTGGAAGGGCAGCGTAGTTTTACGCTGCCGCAGGACGGTTGGAGCGGCGCGCCCTATATCGGGGTGCGGGAAAGCTCCAACGTGACAAGGTGGACGATCCTCGGCCTAATGCCGCTCACCGAGCTTGAGACGAATCGCAAAGCGAATACTCTGTTTGTCGTGCTGCTTACCCTGCTCTCTATCGGCATCATTATGCTCCTGTCTGCGCTTCTCTCCAATTCCATCCTGATCCCGATGCAAAAGCTCCTTACCCGCTTTAACGCCATTGCCTCGGGGCGGACGGACGTGGATTTTGCGCCCACAGCCAGTCCGGAAATCAACTTGCTGTCCCGGACCGCGCAAAACATGCTCAGCAACATCAATCGGCTCCAACAGGAAGCAATCTCCCACCAGGCGCTGCTCTCCCGGGAGCAGTTTAAGGTGCTCCAGCACCAGGTTAATCCACATCTGTTTAACAATACCCTCCAGTCCATTAAGGCCCTGGCCCTGTGCGGCGACACAGCGGCCATCTCCCGTACGACGACACTGCTGGGCAAGATCCTATCGTATTGCGTGTACAATCCCTTGGATATGGTGCCCCTTTCCGAGGAACTCAACTACATTGAAAACTATATCGCCTTACAGCAGATACGCTATCCGAACATTGAGTATGACATTGATTGTGACGAGGAGACTGGTTCGGCATACGTACCGAAGCTGATCATCCAGCCCATTGTGGAAAACGCGATTGAGCACGGGTTCAACGGCGTTAAATCCGGACGGATCGACCTGTGCGTGGAGCGGGATAGGAAGACGATCAACATAATCGTCGTTGATAGCGGCGTAGGGTTTGATTTGAACAAACTGGGCGCGATCCGTGAACAACTGGAGCGACCCAGCGCGGAAGATGCGGGCGAGCGTATGGGAATTGGGATATTGAATGTCCATATGCGCATCTTGAGCATTTACGGCCCGGGACACGGCGTATCAATCTTGTCTCGGCCTGGCATGCACACCAGCGTCGTCATCACCCTGCCAGTGGAAAGGAGAGAAAGCGCGTGCTGAAGGCCATTTTGGTCGACGACGAGCAACTGTCCATCGACATGATGAAAAATTTGATTGAATGGGACCGCTACGACGTGCAGATTGTCGCCACCGCGCCGGACGGCCTGTCGGCTCTTGAACTGTTCCGCGAACTTGCGCCAAACATCATCATCACCGACATCAAAATGCCCGGTATGGACGGCATTGAGTTTATACGCCGCGTGCGCGAGATAAGCCAGGACGTCGAGATCATCTTTATCAGCGCTTACGCGGATTTTGCCTTTGTGAAGGAAGCCATCACGCTGGGCAGTTCCAATTATCTGCTTAAGCCTGTGGATGAGGCGGAACTGGAGAAGACGCTGGAAAAGATCACGCAAAAAATCAACGAAAAGAGCGTTTCGCGCCGATTGGCGCTCACAAGCGAAACGCGGAAAAAGAAGAGGATTTTGCACGATTATCTGCGAAGCGGCGCGCAGCGAACCTTGGGGCGAAAGCTCTTTGCGGAATTTTGCCCGGAAGGCGTTCCGTTTTTGCTCATGAGCGTGAGCGTAGACCATGAGACGATCGCCGCGTATACGGACGCCAGCAGCCTGGCGGTCGACCAGATCGCTTATGAGCAGGAGCGCATCGAACATATTGCCGCGCGGCTCGCGCCGTGCCTGGCGTTGGAGGATGAGGAATGCACCTGGCTGCTGCTGCTCCGCACGGGGAACAAGGAGGACGCAATCGCTATCGCCGAGGCACTGCTGCATTCCTTGCGGGACGGAGGAAAGACGGACGCCCGCGTCTGTTTTAGCCGGATCTCCACTAGGGCCCAAGAGCTTCCCGTGCTGTGCGCCCAAGTGCTGCAATTCGATCAATACAGCCAATACCTGGGCGATATCGACGTCCTTGGCAGCGGTTATTGCTGCAATGAAGAGGAGTTTCACAGGGTCCGCTACGCGGATTACGGCCGGCAGGCGACGGAAGCGATGCGGCGATACGACGCGGCGGAGGCGGAGAGAATTCTGGAGGAGGCGCTCAGCAGTTCCACGGCCATTAGCCCGGACGATCTCATCAGCGTCTATGAGTTCTGTTTCGTGGTTGTGCTGTGCGCAAAGAGGCTCTTAACGGAGCGCGGCGCTCCTGGGAAGAACGCGTGGATCGCGGAGATCCGCTATGAGCAAATCGCGGCGATACGGTCGCAGGAGCAGCTGCGCGCGTTTATGATCCGCGTCATACGCACGCTCGAAGCAAAGCCGGGGAAAAAGCAGGAGCACTATAGCCAGCTTGTACGGGAGGGCATTGACTTTCTGATGGCCCATTACGACCAGAATCTTTCGCTGGAAGAGATATGCAAGCACCTGTCAGTGAGCAAAAACTACTTTTCGTATTTGTTTAAGCGCGATGTCGGTGAGAGCCTCTGGGCGTATTTGACCAGCATCCGCATGAGCAAGGCAAAAACGCTGTTGAGCGACACAAACCTTAAGAGTCTGGAAATCGCCTATCAGGTGGGATATGATAACCCAAGTTATTTTGCTAAACTGTTTAAAAAGCTAAACGGGCAAACGCCAAATGAATACCGCGAGCATGCGATGGGAGGATGAGACATGAAAAGAGCGTTGCTTGCCGGAGTGGCTGCGCTCCTGTTGCTACAAGCCGGCCCGGCAAAGGTCGGGATCGGGAGCGCGGCGCAACAGGGTGGTGGAAGCTTGCGCTGGATGGTCTACAATACGCGTAGTGTGCGCGTCACTTATCTGGCGTATCTGTCAGAGGAACTGCCGGATCTGAACATTGAATACGATTATGTGCCAATGGACTACTTTACTGGTACACTCAGCGCGCAGTTGATGTCTGACAAGGGGCCGGATCTGATCGAAGGCGGCGGGGAGACGCGTCTGCTGGCCAGCACGCATCGGCTTCTGGACCTCACCGGTCAACCGTTTCTGTCGCAATACCGTCAGGCGGGCCTGTCGCCATTTTCGGTGAATGGGCACGTGTATGCCGTTCCCCTGCAATCGTGGTTCGAGGGGATCTATTACAACAAGGCGATCTTTGCAAAGCACGGGCTGTCCCCCCCCGCCACCTTCGATGAATGGGTGGCGCTGCACAAGGTGCTACGCGAAGCGGGCATAAAGCCGCAGACGATGGGCGCGCAATCTTGGGAGCCGCTGATGAAGCAAAGCATTGGCGTGGTAAACAACGAATTCTACGCCCATCCGGAAAACGCCGGGTTTGACGCGGCGTTTGACGCAGGCGAGGCGAAACTTACCGAGGCCTGGCTCCCCGCGGTGACGCTATGGTCGCGGATGATCAATGAGGAGTGCCTAACGCCCGATATGCTCAGCTACAGCTATGATCAGGCTCTTGAAGAATTTGCCACCGGCGGTGCGGCCATGTGGGAAAGCGGTCCGTGGTCTTTGGGCCAGATTCTAAAAATCAACCCAGACATTGAATTGGGTATGTTCCCGTTTCCCGGCTCCGAAGGTGGCGTGGGCTGGCTGGTGGGAGGTCCTGGTTCGGCATTAGCGATCAACGCGGACTCACCCAACAAGGAAGCGGCGCTCCGTGTGCTGGCAGCCACCGCGACGCGTAAAGCCCAACAAGCGCTAATCGCCGACAGCGTGGGAGAATCCTATTTGGAAGGCATGGAGGCGGGTTTTAGCCCAGTGTACACGGACTGCGCGGACGCGTTTGCGCTGGAACAGGTCTACGCGCCATGGACAGCGGCCTGGACCTTTGGCAATCCGATCGTGGAGACGTACGGCAAGGTGCTTCAAGAGGTACTGGCAGGCACTAATACTATTCACCCATTAACATAGTGACAAATAGGAATAGATGATGTAAAATGGATACAAGGGAGGCGAGGGAATGCCAAAGACATAT
>WRGP01000197.1 GCA_009787135.1 Bacillota bacterium
CCGCCATTTTCCGAAGAAAACAACGAGCTGTAATTCAGTTGTGGCGGAGAGGGTGGGATTCGAACCCACGTGCGGTTTCACCCGCAAACGCATTTCGAGTGCGCCCCGTTATGACCACTTCGATACCTCTCCGCATATCGCGGCAAAACCGCCTGTTTATAATATCGCAAATGCAAAAGCTTGTCAACCGTTATGGCGTGCTTCTGCGCCCGTTGGATACGGTGTACCCCTCCTTCTCCCAAATGGATATCCAATCTTTCAAACGCATAAAGAACTCCGCGTTTGTGCGCGTGCGTTCCATCATGGACATAAGCTGCTCGGTGGCTTCGGCGACACCGGTGGAGGAAAGCACCTTGCGCACCGTCAATACGCCATCCAGTTCCTGCTCGCTGAGCAGCATCTCCTCATGGCGTGTGCCGGATTTGGCCAAGTCAACGGCCGGAAAAATGCGCTTTTCAGAAAGCTTGCGATCCAGATGGATCTCCATGTTACCCGTACCCTTGAACTCCTCATAAATCACATCGTCCATGCGGCTGCCCGTCTCCACCAGCGCTGTGGCGATGATCGTTAAGCTTCCGCCCTGCTCAATGTTCCGCGCCGCGCCAAAGAAGCGCTTGGGCTTGTGCAGTACGCCCGGCGCAAGGCCGCCGGACATCGCACGGCCCGTCTGAGGCGCGGTGGCATTATAGGCCCGTGACAGGCGGGTCAGGCTGTCCAGCAGAATCACCACATCTTTTCCATGCTCCACCAGGCGCTGCGCGCGCTCAATGACCATTTCCGACACATGGGTATGATTTTCCGGCAGCTCGTCAAAGGTTGAATATACAACATCCCCGCGCACGGACCGCTTGATATCCGTTACCTCCTCCGGCCGTTCGTCGATGAGAAGCACGATCAAATGCGTATCCGGAAAATTTTCGCTGATGGCGTTGGCGATTTTTTTGAGCAGCACTGTTTTGCCCGCTTTCGGCGGCGAGACGATGAGCGCGCGCTGTCCAAAGCCAATTGGCGAGATAAAGTCGATCAGGCGAATGGCTAGATCGCGAACATTTTCGCTGTTCTCCAGCGTGTACCGCTTGTTGGGATAAATCGGCGTTAACTCCTCGAAAGGGCGGCGGCGCACCGCTTCCTCCACAGGAACGCCGTTGATCTTTTCAATATACAGAAGCGCGCTGTAACGATCTCCTTCGCGGTTCGGCCGCGTTTTGCCCGTGACCAGATCGCCATTGCGCAGCCCAAATTTCCGAATCTGCGCAATGGATACATACACATCGTTCGTGCCGGGCAGATAATTGTTCGTGCGGAGGAATCCGTAGCCGTCCATATGCAGTTCCAAAATCCCCTCGCCCTCACCGCACTCCCCCTCTAGCAATAGCTCATTTGCCGCAGCGCTCGCGCTGAAGTCGCGGCGCTCACGGCGCTGCATCTCTGGGCGGGACGCGTCCATACGGTAGGGATCCTGCGCGGGCTGTTCCGGCTGATATGTTTCCTCTTCGGACGGCACATAGCGGTTTTGTTCATAACGGTTTGGCGGCATATAAGCATTGCGATACGAAGGCCGTTGCTGTTGCTGCTGAAAGCTCGGCTGATAGCTGTTATAGGCGCGCGTGGTCATGCGCTGCTGCTGCGGATAACGCCCCGGCATTTGCTGCCTTTCCTGCTGCTGCACGTACGGCCCTTCCTGCTGTGGTTGCGGACGATGCCAGCTTCGCGTGTAGGCGGCGGGCTGCGGCTGTATCGCAGGACGCGTGCTGAGCGGCATTTGCGCCGTTTGCGGCTGGACAGGCCGTATGGGATGTGCTTGGACGCTTCCCTCGTCCTGCGCTTGTTGTTCCAAGGTATTTGGCAACATGGCCCCCGTAGGGTCCGCCACCTTTTCCGCCGCCACCAAAGGGGGGGCCGCTTCCTTCTGGGTTTCCACTTCGTTTCTTGGCGTATTGAGCGGTGTTTTTTTCACAACATTGAAAGCTATCGCATCTTCTTGAGGCGACTGCTTTACGTCTTCCGCTTTTTTCTCTTTAATACTTGGTTTGCGTTCATGCGTTTTCTTTTCGGGCGGTGGTACGGATACGGGCGCTTCACCCTTATCAAACGCGAGCAATTTCTGAATGATTTCCACCTTTGGAGTCGCTGGGATCGCCTTAATGCCTTTCTCCTTTGCGATTTTCCGCAACAGGGACATGGGCATTTTGTCATATTGATTTGTATCCAAATGATCTCTCCTCTCGGACGCAAAAATCCTTATGCATAGAATTGGAAATGCGATATTGGTCTAGAGTATGCGGTTGGAAAAAGAAATATGTACGCGCCAGCCTCTTACAAAAGATCATGATTAGGATACCAAAAAATAGGCGGGCCGTCAAGCTATATCGGCTTTTTTGCATAACTGTCCGGATACTTTCCATCCCCTGCCAGGGTTTCCCCTAATGGCGGCAAAGTTTCTTCTAAACGCATTACCATTTCCGTGAATATTTTATCTATTTCATTTTGTTCACGAAGCTAAAAAAGATGAAAAATAAGCGCATCCTTGAGGATAAGCTCTTGCTTCGCAAGCGGGCTGAGACGAAGGTCATTGGCGTCTCCATCTTGTATGTGATAAACTGTTCTCGTCCATTGTAACCGCCTCCTATGATCTTTGATCTTGGCTTGTGACACCATCGTCAATGCATCCTCTGAGGCATCTTGTCCCCCTCCTCGCTTGTGCTCTCTCCGCTCTCCCCAGCGTAGCCGGGGTTTTAATGGATTCATTACTGCCCTGAAAGGACGCTGAAAAATCGAACCGCGATGAGCGGATCGGCTTTTCAGCGCCTTTCATAACGCGTTTTTGCAATGGCCGAAATTGAATCAACCCCCGATAACTTTTTACCCCCCTATACCCATCGCCCCAGCAATTCCACGATCGTCGATCGCCTCAGCTTGCGCGCCGCCCATGATGTCACCGCGTACGGCACAAACCCCAAAACCCCGAAGAGCGAAAGGAGCGGCCAAACCGGGAATTCAAAGTGTAAATAATCCGCGCCGGCGTATACAACCATATGATACAGGACCAATCCCAAGCCCAAACCAAACACAACGGAGAGCGCGGCGCTGAGCAGCGATACCCAAATCCCCTCGCGTATGAGCAGCCTGCCGACACTCTTTCGGCTTAGTCCCACCGCCATCAGCACGCCAAATTCCTTTTTGCGCTGTTCGATGCCCATAAAGGTCGCTCCGACCAGATTCAGCACGCCGTTCAATGCTATCACGGCTAGCATCAGCAGTACGATCACGATGATGCCAGTAAGCTGCCGCGACAGTTCGTCTTTCATGCGCTTGAACGATTCCACGGACAGTTCAAAGCCACAGAGTTGTCCGACGGCGGCGTATATATCCTCGTGCCTCTCATCATCCACACGCAGAACCAGCCGTTCATACGCCTCGTCCCACCCGAGTGCGGCGAAGCTTTTCTGAGGCATATAGAACATAGGAAACAGGGAGATTGTATTAACATACGGCGGTATATCATCCTGCCGTACAAGCCCGATGATGTTCAGTGAAACCGTCTTCCCGGCCGCCTGATAACGGCTGTCGTCGAACAGTTCAAAGCCCAACGCGGCCCCTACAACGTACCGCTCGATGATCTTATCATAACCAATGCCCTCGCGGATGTAGAACGCGATGGTAGCCTCATCAGGAACTGCTGCGATCACATTGTGCGGGTCGTCAAGATCGGCGAGCGTCACGGTACCGGTATAGACATGGCGGAGTATGTTCCGCATGACCTCAGGCTCGACGCCGACGGCTTTTTGCCCTATGGTGGCAATCTTCTCACCATCCCCGGCATCCGCATATTCGACGAAACCCTGCGCCATAAAACCGGAGACGTTCCGCACGCCGTTTAGACCACCTATGGCGCTCGCCAGCTCATGGGTCAGCGGATCGGTCTTGTTGCCGATGCCGTACTGCCCGACGGTAACGGTAATGTCGCCCGGCATTGCCTGGGCAACCAAATTGCCAGCGCTGTCCGCCATGGAGAAAGCGACGGTGGAAAAGCCTAAAAACAGGATGCCGCTGAACGCAAGCGATAACACCGTGCCGAGTAAGCGCCGCTTTGAGCGCGACATATTGATCTTCACCAGCGCGTTCAGGGTGACATTCTCAATCGTTTTGCGCCCAGACGCCTTTTCCTCCGGGCTGGAAAAGCGCACGGCTTCCACCGGCGCTATGCGCGAGGCCCGCCGTGCGGGGCGTGTAACGCCAATCCATACCATCGTCAGCGTGACCGCGGCGGATATAAGATAGGCTGCGGGCGTGACGACATACCGCATGGGAACGTTTATAACCCTGTTCAGCGCGAACAGGCCGGCATACCCAAACAGCGTACCCCCCAGCAGGCCCAGCGGCAATCCAGCGCCCGCACAGTAAAGCGCCTCCAGATAGATACAGCGGTAAATCTGCGTTTTTGCCGCGCCGATCACGGTCAACAGGCCATATTGATGTACTTTTTTCACCACGGAAAGGTTGTACGCATTGTATACGACAAGCGCGCCCGCCGCGCCCAAAATCAACAGGAGGACCGTGATAAAACCCACCGCTGCCATGTCATTCAAGTCCGCCGTAAGATAGCTCTCATTAAACGACACATCCTTGTCGGCCAGCCCAATATCCTCCGCCAGGCGGACCGCGGTGGACCGTGGATCATATTTTGTATGGAATCGCAGATATAGCCGCCGCTCAAAATCAAACTGTTTCGCGAGAGTTTTTGAGATGAACATATCATATAGGCTCATTGCCGCGTACATTCGCTGCTCTTGCAGGACGCCGGAAACCACAAAGCGCATGGGAACAGCCTCCGCGAGCGTTCTGTCACTATTTTGCTGGCGATAGAAAATCTCAAATTCCGCGCCCACGATAGGCTCAACGCCTAGCAATTCCGCAAGGTGCGGCGGGATAACCGCTTCGTTTACCGCTTCGGGAGCGCGTCCGGCAGTCAAGGTGAAATTCGCTACCTGCCCCAACCCTGATGAATAGAGTAACCCGATGTTCTTTTCCGCGTCATCGGCCGGATTGCCCAAGCCGCGCGGGGCCAAATGAAGATCGGCCAATGCGACCTCCTGCCGCGCCAAGACTTGCGCCGCCTGTTCCTCGGTAATATTTTCGAGTCTCACTTGATTGTCGCCTGTGTATTCCAGTATGCTGTCAACGAGGCTCCTTTGGGCGCTGATGCCCAGATTTATCACGGAACAAATCAACATAGAAGCTAGCGCGATCATCAGGATAATGCTCACGCTCTGCCGCGCATTTTTCCACGCGAGGGCTGATAATTTCATTGATCAACCCTCCCTTATGTGCCCGTCCTCAATGCGGAGGATACGGTCGCAGAATTGGGCTGCCTTTTCGTCGTGCGTGATAATCGCTATCGTCTGACCGAGTTTCGACGCCGACGCGCGAAGCAGGTTCAACACCTCCACGCTGGTTTTGGAATCGAGGTTCCCGGTCGGCTCGTCGGCCAATACTATGGCGGGCTGCGTCACCAATGCGCGCGCGATGGCGACGCGCTGCTGTTGTCCGCCTGACAGTTGATTGGGCAGACTTTTGTGTTTATCGGCCAGCCCCAAATTCTCCAGCAGCGCGACAACGCGCGGTTTGTCCACGATACGCCCATCCAGCCCCAGCGGCAGTACGACGTTTTCATACACATTGAGCTGCGGCATCAGGTTATACATCTGGAATACAAAGCCAATGCGGCGGCGGCGCAGCAAAGCCAACGCCTCGTCATTGTGTTTGTAGATGTCCTCCCCTTCGATAAATACCTTGCCTTTCGTGGGGCGGTCGATGCCACCAAGCAGATGGAGCAGTGTGCTTTTGCCTGATCCCGAAGAGCCGATGATTGCCACGGCCTCGCCGCGCTCAATGGAGATGCTGGCATCCGTGAGCGCATGGACTTCGGTTTCACCGCTTTGATAGATTTTTGATAGGTTTTTAGTTTTTACAATCATTGAATAATCCCACCTTCCGGGGATCAATGTACCATGCGAACCTTACGGCATTCTGACAGAAACCTAACAGTTTTGTAAGAATAGCGAAAACGTACTTCCTTTGCCAAGTTCGGACGCCACGGTGATGTTGCCGCCTTGCTGGCGCATGATCTCACGCGCGATCGGTAAACCAAGTCCCGTACCTTCCACGCGCTGGGCCGCGTGGCCTCGAACACGGTAAAACCGCGCGAAAATTTTTGCGTATTCCTCCGGCGCAAGCCCAATGCCTGTATCGGCGACATCCACATGCGTGTAGAGCGGGCCTTGCTCCAAGGCTATCGTGATGCTCCCGGCCTTTGTATATTTGACAGCGTTGTCTAAAATATTGCACAGAGCTTCCTTTGTCCATACCGGGTCATGCGCAAACGACAGTGTATCGGGCAAACGCTCGATGATTATTGGCAAACCTTTGGCCGTGGCCTGCGCTGTGACGGAGGATACCGCGTCCCGTACCGTTTTCACAAGGTCGGCGGATATTTTTGTAACGGCGATCAGCCCGGTTTCCAAACGCGCGATCTTCAGCAGCGCGTCGGTCAGCCATCCGATTTTCTCGGTTTGCTTTTTACATTCAGACAGAAACGACGCGCGTTCCTCCTCTGTGTGCGAAGGTTCCAGGGATAAATCCAAATGCAGCGTCAGCGAAGCGAGCGGTGTTTTGAGCTGATGGGAAATGGCTGATCACTCACCACGCAGCCGGTATCCAACGCCGCGCACCACTTCGATCAACGCCGGGCGCGAGGGATCGCGCTCCACCTTTTCGCGCAGGCGGCGGATGTTGACCGCTACCGTATTTTCGTCCACAAAGTCGCCGTCTATGTCCCAGAGATTCTGCAAAAGACACTCCTTGGTCACGATTTGTCCCGCATTTTGCAGGAAAACACTGAGCAGGCGCGATTCATTGCGCGTTAAGGAAACGGCCTCGCCGCGCACAATCGCCACCTGTCTGGACGCGTCAAGGGATATTTCACCGATACTTGGCATCTCTTCGACCCGTCGTGCCAGCGCGTTCACCTTGCCCAGCAGAACCGATACGCTGAACGGTTTGGTCAGGTAATCGTCTGCCCCCATGTCATAGCCTGTGACGATGTCCATTTCCGTATCCTTAGCCGTCAGAAGCAGCACATATATCGCGGGCATGTCACGGCGTATGCGGTTGCATATGTCCAGCCCGCTCCCGTCCGGCAGGGTGATATCCAGAATCGCCAGGTGAAAGGTGCTGTCCGCCAACAGAGCGGTCGCGCCGGCGATGGTACCGGCGCAGGCTACGTTGTGGCCTTCCTTGGAGAGCTTGAAGGATATCCCGTTTTGAAGGGAAGGATCGTCCTCAACCAATAAAATACGCATCATATCACCTGCCGAAAAAAGTATAGCATAATCGTGACACTAACGAAAGAAGCTGTTCTCCCGCCGTCCCCTTACCGTTCCTTCTCCCACACGATGAGAAGAGCGCCTTTCCGAACGGAGACGGCGCTTTTCTCGCCCGTAAAGGCGTTGCGCGCGCCAAGGGGGAACGCGTTGGTAAGCGCGGCGTCTACAAGGGGATAGGCAAGGCCGGACAGCGTGACGCCTTCCACCGTTTCATCCAGCGCGAAGAGCGAAACGGTGCCTCGTTCCGCCGCTTCAAACGAAAGGCTCCCGGAGCAAATCACGGTGGCGCGGGTATGCATATCAATCAGCGTTCCCCTTGCGCCATGACGCGCCAAAAACGTGAGCGCCTGTATGTTGGCGAGGGTATGATCCAATTGCCCGCCCAGCCCGCCATAGAGCTCAAAGATCCGATATCCCTTGTCTAGGCCATGCCGGATGGCCAGCATCATATCCGTATCGTCCTTTTCCTTTGGATAGGATAAGACATGCGCGTGCGGCGGCGCGTAGCCAAGCGAGTCAAAGTCGCCCAGGACAATGCCGGGCACGATGCCGAGCGTTTGAAGGTGCGCGTATCCGCCATCCGCGCCAATGACAAGATCGCCGGCCTGTGGTGTGAAGGGGACGCGATCGCCGCCCGGCGCCGCGCCGACAATAAAACAGGTGGCGCTCATGGCCGCAACCTCAAGTGCTTTGGCAGAACCTTCGCCAGCGCGAGGATGGCGGCCATGGAAAGAAGCCATTCGCCCAGCATAAAGGAACCGTTATACAAGAGGGAATAGAGCCAAACCGCCTGGCCTTCGGGCGCGTACACGCCCCAAATGATGATGCCTGACAGAAAATGACATAAAAAACGCACGGCCAGCGCAGCGCTCCCGCCAATGAGCATGCCGCGCGTTCCCTTGAAAGGCCGCGCGAAGAGCCCAGCCAAGCCCAGGACGCCAAACGCGGCAGCATAGTCCAGCAGCACAACGCCGGTGAACGCAAAAAGGGTGCGCGCGGGCGGCGGATAGAACGAGAAAAGCATTTGCAGCAGGCCATGGGCCAATGCCGTGAGGCAGGTCCATCGCAGTGGGTAGCGAAAAGCGACGTACAGCAGGGGAACCATGCTGCACAGCGTGACGGATCCGCCATAGGGCATGTGGAATACCGTGATAAAGCTTAGAGCCACCGCGACGGCGAGCAGGAGCGCGCATTCCGCCAGGGTGCTTACCGTTGTTTTTTGCATGGTCGTCTGGCCTCCGTTCTTAGGGTGCGGAAGTAGATGGAAATATAACAAAACCACAGGGCATGCCTGCGGTTTGTGGACGGACGCTCCCTACGCTGGCATTACCCAGATCAGGTTCAGGGTTCAGAAGCGCGATTGCTTCCATCTCAGCCGACAGCGTCAGCACCCCTTATGGAATGTAAGTTCGACGGAAACAATAAGGAAAACCTTGGATTTTTGAAGAACCGCCCCGTCATTGCGCAAAATTCATCGAACGCACGTTATTTGGTTTGGGGACAGTATAGCATGGATGGTGAGGGGTGTCAAACCGGGGGAGGGGAAACGCCAGAGGACACCGCCTCCCGGACCCCGCCAGCGGATGAATGCCCTGGCGGGGTTCACGGGAACCGGAGCGCCGCCGCTGTGCGGCAATGCCGAAATGCGCAGCGCCCCCTGGCGTTCCCCGTTTTTAAAAGTGCTTATAATAAAACACCGCGAGCTGCGTGCGGTCGCGCAGGGCAAGCTTTTCAAAAATCACGGACAGGTAGTTGCGCACGGTTCCCTCGCTGAGGAACAGCCGCTGTGCGGTCTCCTTATTATTCAGGCCCTCGGCCACCAGCTGGATGACTTCGAATTCCTTTTCGTTCAGGCCAAACTCGCGGTAATCATCCTTTTCGCGCTTGACATACCGGGGAAGCTTTGTGATCACCTCGTCCCCAAACACGCGCTGGCCCGTAAACACGGCCTTGAGCGCGGGCACGATGCTTTCAAAATTTTGCTTGAGCAGATAGCCCTTTGCGCCCAGATGCAGCGCGCGGATGATATATTCATCGTCCGCAAAGGTGGTCAGAAATAGGATGCTGGCGCATGGATACACGGAGAGAATGTGCTCGGCGGCATCGAGCCCGCTCACGTGCCGCATGCGGATGTCCATGAGCAGCACATCGGGCCGCAGCTTATCAAACAGGGCGACGGCGTCCTGCCCATCGGCGCCGGTGGCGACAACCTGGATGCCGGGATCCGCCGAGAGGATGGTTTTGAGCGCTGAGACGACCAGTTGGTCGTCGTCCACAATGATGACCTTCACGCGGGGGTTTCTCCTTTCATACCTTTGGGGATCGATAGAAAAACGCGAAACCCCGGGTCTCGGGTGAAATGCACATTTCCGCCAAGCGCCTGCACCCTTTCCTCAATGGAACGAAGGCCCAAGCCAGTCTGCACCACAGGGCCGCCGCCCTTGCCGTCGTCGCGGATGTCGAGCTGATAGAGCGCCGGGTGCTCGCGTATTCGAATTTTGACGGACTGCACCGCCTGGCCATGCCTTGCGATGTTGGAAAGCGCTTCCTTGATCACGGCCAGAAAGCAGTGTTTGACCGCGGCGTCCGCGATGTCGTCCGCGTCGTAGGTAAGGTCTACCTTGCAAAGCGTGAACGCGTCGCATAGGGCTTTGGACTGGGCGTACAGATCAATGGACTGGTCGTGCAGATCATGCACGCTTTGCCGCACGCTGTCCATGGCGCCGGACAGCGTCTCTCGAAGCTGATTGAGGCCTTGGGCCGTGTTTGGTGCCAGATCCGGTTCACATAACAATGCGCCAGTCTGCAGCAGCGCGCGGGAGAGCAGGTGGCCGACGTTATCGTGCATATCGCGCGCGATGCGGTTGCGCTCGGACAGCGTGGCCAGATGGATCTCTTGATCCTGATTCTCCAGCAGCCGTTTGCTTTGCAGCGCGTTTTGCATATCTCGTTCCCGCGCTTGATCGGCCAAGGAAAGCAGCGCGGCGCGCAGGCCTTCCAGAGACTGGCTTTTGCGGAGCAGCGCGAACGAAAGGCAGGATAACATGACCAGCGCGGCGCTTTGAAGCCATAGCGGCGGGCTAAAGCAAAAATGGAGGGCAAGCGCGGCGAAAAGCGGTGCGGCGGCATAGAGGGAGAACAGCGCAAAGCCATCATAGAGCAAGAACGGGGCAAAGGACAGAAACGGCGCATGGTATGCGCATAAGCCGGCATAGGCAAGCAGCGGCACCGTTGCTGTCCAAGACCTGGCAAGCCGGGGCGGGGCCGCGAACGCGGAACTGAGCACACAGCTAAACAACAGCGCGGCCAAGGGGATGACGACAACGTATGAGCCGGCGGCGCGCGGCAGGTACAGCAGCATGCAAAGAAAAAAGAGCAGGATTTTGTCAGAAAGCCTGTGCGTTTTGTTTGCCCTCCCCTGAAAAAGGTAGCGCCGAGGACTTGATAGATGGCGGCAACTGGACTGTAACATACTATCAATCAGTATACAGGAACAACAAGTAAAATACAATAAGCACACTTCTGTGCGCAGGGGAATCGCTTACGAAAAACCGAGGCATTTTTCACGATAAGCGGAGGAAAGAGTACAGCGTTTACGGCCTTCTTCGCCACGAGCCTGTCCATCGCGTCATATTCATACCGGACCACGTCCCCGCCCGGGTACGTTACCGCGCTCTTGCGGCCCAAGCTGTCATATGCATAGGCAATGGTCCC
>WRGP01000198.1 GCA_009787135.1 Bacillota bacterium
CCGGGGTCGGTGTCGCGAACGGATCCAGCGTCGGGGCGGGCGAGACGGCGAAAAGCGGCGGGATGGTCACGAACGTAATCGTCTGGTTCGGCCTGGGCGTGGCCCAGGTGTTGGACGTGATATTGGCCGGCTTTACCGTGGCGGTCGGGGTAATGATGTTGCCGCCCTGATTATAGGAGGGCGTTGTCATATAGGACATGTACTGCGAGATGGTCAGCAGAGACAGCAGATCACCACGGATGTAGCCGGTTATGCCGCCGCTCTCGCACTTGTACCATGTGGCGCCCTCGCTCTGCAGCTGTTCCAGCACGCGCACGATCGTGTTTTGCTTGAGCTGCGTCAGGGCTTTCGAGTTTACCGACGCGCCGCTGCGGAAGTTTATGCTGTTGCTGGTGAGGATCGCGTAGCCGCTGTACGCGCTTGGCGAATAGGTTTGCGCCGGCGCGGCCGTTGGCGGGGTCGTCTTAAAATAGTTGCCGACCTCCTGCGGGGACATGGGCATCAGGCTGCTCGCCAGAATATAGCCCCATTGGTTGGTCGCGCTTATGTACGCGTAATGGAACAGGTTATTGCTCTTGTCGTACACCTGCTTGTAGACATAGACCACGTCCCCGGCCTTGAGCGCGGCGATGGGCGACGCTCCGATATCCTCAAAGGGCATCATCAGCGCGTAGGAGGCGCTGACGCGGTAATACCCGCTCACCTGCGTTACGGGGGTGGGCGGATTGGTTTTGCTGCCAGACGACAAAGACGCGATGTACCGTGCTTGCTCCTGAGAGGTCATTAGACGGACATACGTCTTGAGGATGTAGCCTTGGGGTTTTCCCGCTTTGTCCTCCAGCATGATATGGTAGTATGGGGTGCTGTTCGTGCCGATGACTTCCTCGGTGACAAGGACGACTTCATCCGTATTCACCCGTGTGACAAGATCCCCGCCGGAGCCGGGCAGCTTGAGCACGTTGATATTGTTGGACAGCACATACCCGTACCGCGACACGCCGGGCTGCAATGCGTCCTCCGTGACGGCGGGTTTATTCGCGGCTTCTTTTTCTTTATCATAGCTGCTTTTTTCGCGCGTGGTCATAAAGTCCAAGCTATCCGCCTGCACATAGCCCTGCGCGCCGCCATTCACGTCCGCCTTTACGAGCAGATAGCGCTTTCCGGTGCTGTCGTTCACATAGGTAGGATCCTGCGCGTTCTTAAGATATTCCACGGCCGTGTTGCCCGCAAAGACGCCGATCTGCCTGCCGCTTCGGTCGTATAGCGTAGCGCCTACGGATTTGATGTACGCGTAGTCCGTTTGACGGTCCGGCATCGGCTGCGGTTGCGGCGGCGCCGGCTGCTTTGACGCGTCATAGGCGATCCGCTCCGCGTCGTTCATGAAGCGGAAATCGCTCATTTTGATATAGCCCGTCCGCGTTCCGTCCTCCGATTTGACGGGCACGTAGAGCTTCCCGTTCGCGTCATGCTTCTCGCTTCCGTTTAGCATTACGACATTGCCAAAGGGGAGGAAGGTCCCCGTTGACACCCCAATGTTCGAGAACAGCTCCGCGTTCGCCGCGGTGATGCGGCCATATGCGTTCTTGCTGTCCGCGGGCAGCTTTTCCTTTAGGCTTTCCAGATAGTTCCTCTCGCCCTGCGCGTCATAAAACGCGAAGGCGCTATAGGGAATGTAGCCGGACAGCGAAGCGTCATGCGAACGAACCGCGAGCCAGAGGTTTCCGTCCGCGTCATAATCATAGCTGCCGCTGTACACCATGGTCGTGCCGGACGGCAGGGTCGTCACGCCGGCGCCGGTGACGCCGGCGTAAAGCATGGCGTTTGCCACCGTGATGCGCCCGTAATCGCTGGTGCGGTTTTCCGGCGGCGTTTGCAGCGAAGATTCCCAAAGGAACCTGCGGTACGAGTCCTCGTCGGCCTTGGACCAGAACTCGGCCGCATCCGCCAGAATGTATCCGTTCCACAGGCCGTCCAACGAGGTAACGGAAATGAGCACCTTGCCTTCCCCGTCGCGCGCGTAGAGTAAGCCGCCGCCCGGCGCTTCGTTGACGATGAACTTTGTGTCCTCCGGCATGTTCCCTATGGGCATGGTCGGATGATCGGGGTGATAGAGCACGGTTTCCGCGGTGGAACGCCCAAAGGGGTTTTCATACTCGGGCGGATCAGGCAGTTGCGCCTCGATAACAGCGGACGCGTTATTTGGTATCGCAAAAGCGCTTTCATTCATCAAAAGGCTGTTTTGCCGGACCAAAACGTTGTTTTCCGCATTCGCCGGCGGTTCGTACCAATTTTGCGGCTCCGGCTCGGGATTATTGGGCGTATTGTCAACGTACCCCCAGCCGTTATCCGCGGCCGGCGGTTCGTTTGGCGCGTACAAGCTCACGTTCTCCGGCGCGGGGTTCTCCGGCGGCGTGTCATCCCAGGAAAGCGGTACGCTCTCCGGCGGCTGTGAAGAGAGAACAATGCCGCTCTCCATATAGGGCATGCCATCCACCGTCAAGCGGAAGGCAGTGGCAAACGCGCCGCCATCGGACAGCGAGAGCCATTCGCTGCCAAACGCGTCGGTAAAGGGAATCATCTCCGTTACGCCGTCCTTGACCACCATGGCAAAAACGCGGACGGGATCCTGCCAAAATCCGTTCAGCGTCTGAATCCATAGCCTGCCGTCGTCCAGCAGCACAGGCGTTAGAATATCAACGCCCGGGATGGCAAGTTCATAAAGCGGATCGCCCTCGCCGTCCACTTCGCCCGTGGCGTATTGGATCTCATACCTGTCCACATATAATTCCCCCTGGGCCACGGCCGGCAGAAGGCCCACGAGTATGGTGATAAACAACATGATAGACAACAGGCGGCGGGACATGCTATTCACTCCTTTTTCGGTAAAACATGGGCTAAAATAAATACGCTTTCTCATTGTATCTATAACGAACGGCAATGTCAATTTCGTTCACTCGACAAAAAACAAAAAACAGAAAGGAATGACGAATTTTTTGGAGTATATTCGCTTAAGAAAAGAACGGCTTCAAGGCCGCAAGGGAGGGCATATGGAACAGGACACACTCTATGAGCGCGCGCTTTTGAAAAAAGAGGTTTTCAAAGGCCATTTAATCTCGGTGGAGCATTGGCAGGCCGAGGTGCACGGCGGCCATGTCGCGCTGCGCGAGATTGTCAAACACGTAGGCGCGGCGGCTGTTGTGCCCATGGACGCGGAGGGCAACGTGACGCTCGTGACGCAATATCGTATCGCCATGGGCCGGGTGATGCTGGAAATCCCGGCGGGGAAAAAGGATTGCGCACAGGAGGACCCCCTGGCCTGCGCCAAGCGCGAGCTGAGCGAGGAAACGGGCCTAACCGCCGCGAACTGGCACTATTTGACCACCATAGACACCTCGCCGGGTTTCCTCACCGAGCGCATTGGCCTGTATATGGCGACAGGGCTTTCTGAGGGTGAGACGCATCCGGATGAGGATGAGTTTTTGGGCCTCGTCCGCATGCCGCTGAGGGAGGCGGTATCCAAGGTGATGGAAGGCAAGATCACGGACGCGAAAACAATCGTCGGGCTGATGATGGCGTGGAAGGCGGCCGGGGCGCTATAGGCTGGAGGGTATTGTACCCCGCAGGAGACAGGAGCTGTTTTTGTGCTAAAAGTAGCGGTCATTGGGGCGGGCAGCACCTATACGCCGGAGCTCGTGGACGGACTGCTTACGCGGCTGGACGTCTTTCCGGTCACAGAGCTTGCGCTCATGGATATTGATGCGAGGAAGCTTCAAAAGTTTATAGAGGGAAAGCGCCCGCAAAGGAAGTGCGGCGGCGGGTTTTTGAAGAAATAAAGGGGCTATCGACAGATCCGTCAAACGCAACGCCTATAACCCCAGCCTGCTCGCCGGCACCACGAAGCTTTTGAAAAAGCCCCATACCGGCTATCGGCATTATTCCTCCGTCAGCACCTCGTCCATAAGGGCCAGCCATTGCTCCGCCGTCCGCGCGCCGACGACCGTGGTGAGGATGGCGCCGGTTTCGTCCACCACAAAGGTGGTGGGGATGACCGCGGCCAGCGAAGCGAGCCGCATGAGCCATTCGTCTGGCACAACGACGGCATATTCCGCTTGGGCTCCATCCAGCAGCGCATGCGCTCTGGCGACGGCCGCTTCATCCTTTTCCCCCCGAACGTTCAATCCGTCCAGCAGCACGCCCAACACCTGCGCGCGCCCGTCGCTCAGTTCATGCAGGCGGGCAAGGTCCGCAAGCTCGCTGACGCATGGCCCGCACCATGTGGCCCAGAAGTTTAGCAGCGTAATCTTCGCGTCCTGGAAGATCGCCTCTGTAACCGGCCCGTCGCCGCGCAGGTTTTCCGCTGAAAACCGGCCAAAGGCCACGGGCCTCATCCTGCTCGCCGCCAGGCCGGGCACGGACGCGAGCGCCATAACAAGCGTAAAAGCCGTAACAAGCATAAAAAAGGAAATCCGTTTTGTTTTCATGCCGGTGTCCTCCCCTCCTTAATATCCCATGGCATAAGACGTCCCCAGGATGGGATTTGTTGCATTTTATCATCCAATAAGGTACACTATATAGCGTGCTATAAAGAAGCCCACAACAAGATGCATGACAAAGGAGAGAAAACCGCATGTCTCATTTCCCCATCGGCGTCATTCTTGATTCATTCCGCAAGCCCATCGGAGAGGCGCTGGACATTGCCGCGTCGCTGGGCGTCCAAGGCGTCCAAGTCTACGCGGCACAGGGTGAAATGTCGCCCGAATCCCTCATGGGCGATAAGCGCGGGCAGTTTCTGCGCATGGTTAAGGACCGCGGCCTGGTCATTTCCGCGCTGTGCGGCGATCTGGGCCATGGGTTTGGCAATCCGGAGAAAAATCCCGCGCTGATCGAAAAATCAAAGCGCATCATAGACCTGGCAAAGGAGCTTGAGACGGACGTGGTGACGACGCACGTCGGCGTCGTACCGGAGGACCCGGGCCATCCCCGTTACGCCATCATGCGCGACGCGTGCGGCGAGCTGGCCGCCTACGCGGATACCCTCCAGGCGCACTTTGCCATTGAAACCGGCCCGGAGAAGGCGGGCACGCTCAAAGCCTTTCTGGATACGCTCCATTCCACGGGCGTGGCGGTGAACTTTGACCCCGCCAACTTTGTAATGGTCACGGGGGACGACCCCGCGCAGGCTGTCTATACGCTGGGGGACTATATCGTGCATACCCACGCCAAAGACGGCGTCAAGCTGCTCGAGCGCGATCCGGAGAAGATTTACGGCATCGCGCGCGAGGACGCGCTCGTCACGGACGCGGCGTTTCAAGAGGTGCCGCTGGGCGAGGGGAGCGTGAAGTTCCCCGCGTATCTGGCCGCGCTGGACGCCGTTGGGTATAAGGGATTTCTGACCATTGAGCGCGAGGCGGGCGGGGACCCTGTGGCCGATATCAGCCGCGCCGTGGCGTTTTTGAGGGCACTGCTATGAAGCTCGGCGTTAGCGTCTATAGCTTTTTCAGCTACATGCAAAAAACGGGCGCGCGCCTTACGGATATCTGCACCCTCGCGAAGGAAATTGGCTATGAGGGCATTGAATTCCTGAACATAACCCCGGAACGGAAGCGCGAGGGCTTTTCGGAGCCGGCCGCAAAGGCGGTCCGCGAGCACTGTGAGCGCATCGGCCTGTCCATCATCGCCTACACGGTCGATGGGGATTTTATCCAGAATGGCCTTGCGGAGGAGGTAAGCCGCCTGAAACGTTGCGTGGATACCGCCGCGTTGCTGGGCGCGCCGCTCCTGCGCCATGACGCGGCGCGCGGCTATGACGGCAGCTGGCGCGACGCGGTGCGCAAAATCGCCCCGGCGGTTCGCGAGATCACCGTTTACGCGGAGGCCAAAGGCATCCGCACCTGCACGGAGAACCATGGCTTTTTCCTGCAGGACGCGGCCCGGGTAGAGGAACTGATCCTTCAGGTTGACCATGAAAATTACGGCTGGCTCGTGGACATCGGCAACTTCGCCTGCGCGGACGAGGACAGCGTGTACGCCGTGACCATCGCGGCTCCCTACGCGTTCCATGTCCACGCCAAGGATTTTCTTGTCAAGCCCGCTAAGTCGGACGACCCCGGCGAGGGATGGTTCCGCAGCCGCCATGGGCGGTATTTGCGCGGCACCGTGGTGGGGCATGGATGCATTCCGGTCCGCGCGTGCGTGGAGATTCTTAGGAAGAACGGGTATGATGGATGGCTGTCGTATGAATTTGAGGGGATGGAGGATAATTTGCCGGCGCTGGAGGCGGGGATTGGATACTTGAGGGGGGTTATATAAAATCCCGTGAAAACTGAGATCCAACGTCAAGGAAGCGGCACGTCAACTTTTCAGTTTTGCTTGACAAAACCTCTTCCCAGGAGGTAAAATAATAAAAATTCACGCTGAGGCGTCCAAAGGAGGCATCAACATGGTTTCTGTATGGAGCATGCGGATGCCCATGCGCGGGGAGATGTTTCCCGCGCCGCTTCGCGTGTAACGAACGCCGCATAGACGGCAGGCTTGGGCGCGCCGCCCTGCTTCGTGAATACGCGAGGCAGGGCTTTTTATTGTATAAACATACAACAAAATATACTGCGTATAGAAGCAATGAGGAGGGCTTATCATGAAAAAGGAACTCGGATTCAGCACGCGGCAGGTGCGCGCGGGGTATGAGGCGGAAAAGACGACGGGCGCGTTCATCGTGCCCGTCTACCAGACGGCGGGCTATGAATTTGAAAGCGCGCAGGACGCCGTGGACCAGTTTGAGCTGAAAAAGCCCGGCAGCATCTACTCCCGCATCAAAAATCCGACCGTTTCCGCGCTGGAGGAGCGGCTGAACGCCTTGGAGAAGGGCTCCGGCACCGTGTGCTTCGCGTCCGGCATGGCGGCCATCGTCGCGGCGATCCAGAATTTGGCGGAATCGGGCAGCGAGATCATCGCCATGTCCAAGATTTACGGCGGCACGTTCACGCTTCTGTTCGATCGCTTTGAGCGCCGTTACGGCATCCGCGTCCGGCAGGTGGATATCGACGACCTGGACGCGCTCCGCGCGGCCGTCAACGAAAAGACGCGCTGTGTGTACCTTGAGACGCTGGGCAATCCCCTCATCAACATTCCGGACTTTGAGGCCGTCGCGAAAATCGCCCATGCGCAAGGCGTGCCGGTCCTTGCGGATAACACCTTTGGCACGCCGTACCTCTTTGACGCCCAAAAGCACGGCGTTGACTTTACGCTCCACTCGCTGACCAAATACATCGGCGGCCATGGCAGCAGCGTTGGCGGGAGCGTTACGGACCAGGGCATCTTTTCGTTTAAGGGCAACCCTCGGTTTAGAGAGTTCAACGAACCGGACGCGGCCTACCATGGCCTGACATACGCGGACCTTGGGGAAACCGGCTATACCACCAAGCTGCGCGCGGGTTTCCTGCGCGACACAGGCTCCTGCCTCTCGCCCTTTAACGCCTTTTTGTTTTTGCAGGGGGTGGAAACGCTCAGCCTGCGCATGGAGCGCTATTGCCAGAGCACGCTGAAGATCACCGCGTGGCTGAAAAACCATCCGCGGGTCGCGTGGGTCAACTATCCCGGCCTGCCGGGCGATCCATACCATGAGCGCGCCGAAAAATACTTCCCCAAGGGCGCGAGCGGCATCTTTACCTTTGGCGTCCGGGGCGGCCTGGAGGCGGGCAGGAAGTTCATCGAGGCGCTTGAGATTTTTTCCTTTGTCGCAAACGTGGCGGATGTGCGCTCCATGGTGGCGCATCCGGCCAGCACCACGCATTCCCAGCTCTCCCCAAAGGATATGATGAGCACGGGCATCACCCCGGAGATGGTGCGCGTATCCGTTGGCGTGGAGGAGGTGGAAGACCTTATTGCCGACCTGGACCAGGCGCTTGCCGCGTCCGCGCGATAAGGGGGATGGCGATGTACCTGCGGAAACTGTTTCTAGAAGGCCATATCACCTTTAGCCTGGAGATATTCCCGCCCAAGCCGGGCGGGGATTTTGAGCCGATGCGGGCGGCCGTGCGCGAGATGACGGCGTTGAAGCCGGATTTCATCAGCGTGACCTATGGCGCGGGCGGCGGCGCAATCGGGCGGACCGTGGACATCGCCGCGTATGTGCAGTCACAGGGCGTGCCGGCGCTGGCGCATTTGACGTGCGTATCCTCCACGCGGGAGGCGGTCGGGCATGTTCTTGACGAGCTGTCCGGCCGCGGCGTCACGAACGTGCTCGCCCTGCGCGGGGATATACCCGACGCGTCGGATTTTCCCTCGCCGGGGCATTACCGCTATGCCAGCGAGCTTGTTTCCGACATCCGCGCGCGCGGCGGGTTCTGTGTGGGCGCGGCGTGTTACCCGGAGGGGCACGTGGAATCGCCGGACAGGCTGCACGATATCGAGTTTGTCAAGCGCAAGGTGGACGCGGGCTGCGATTTTCTCACCACGCAGATGTTTTTTGACAACAACATCCTCTACCGCTTTCTCTACCGCCTGCTGCGCCATGATGTGCGCGTGCCCGTGCTGGCGGGCATCATGCCGGTCACAAACCGCGGGCAGGTGGAGCGCATCGTGCGCCTGAGCGGCACCGCGCTCCCGCCGCGGTTTTTGGCCATCCTCGACCGGTTCGGCGGCGACAAACGCGCCATGCGCCAAGCGGGCGCGGCGTACGCCACGGAGCAGATCATCGACCTGATCGCGAACGGGGTGACAAACATTCATTTGTATACGATGAACAAGCCGGACATCGCGGCGGAGATCATGGCGAACCTGTCCGCTATTTTGAGCCGATGAGCGAGGCAAAGCGCGAGGCGCTTCGCTACCTGGGCGTGCGCGGCCGGGCGGACCCGGCCATTGCAGCGCTCGTAGACGAGTGCTTCGGGCTGCTTGCGGCCCAGCCCCCGCGCCATGTGGTGCGTGTGGTGCCTGCCGGGGAGGCGCTGGCCCTCGGCGAGAGCCGGTCTCTCGCGAAGTATCTGGCGGGATGCGAGGAGGCCGCGCTGCTGGCCGCCACGCTGGGCAGCCATGCCGACCAGCTGATCCGCCGTTTCGCGGTCACGGACACGCTTCGCGCCGCCGCGCTGCACGCCTGTGCCGCCGCGCGGATTGAGGCGTATTGCGATGCGGTACAGGCGGAGGTCCCCGGCGCGCTGCGGCCCCGGTTTTCGCCGGGGTATGGGGATTTTCCGCTTGCCGGCCAGCGTAAGCTCTTGGCGTTGCTGGACGCGGGCCGCCGTTTGGGGTTGTATCTGACGGACGGCGACATGCTTGCGCCCTCCAAGTCGATTACGGCCGTGATGGGCATCGGCCCGGCGGCGGCAGGCTGTAAGAGAGGAAAATGCGCCGGGTGTGATAAGGCGGATTGTGTATTCAAAGAGGAGGCGCGGCCATGAGCTTCATCGAACGGATCGGGAAGGAACTGCTGCTCTTTGACGGGGCTATGGGCACCATGCTGCAGGCAAAAGGGCTGCCCGCCGGCGTCACGCCGGATCTGGCCAACATGGTCTGTCCCGAGAAGGTGCGGGAGGTTCACGGCGCGTATTTGGACGCGGGCGCGGACCTCCTGAAGACGAATACCTTTGGCACAAATTCACGCAAGCTCGCCGGCAGCGGCTATACCGTGGAAGCGGTTGTCAGCCAAGCCGTGCGCCTGGCGCGAGGGGCGGGGAATAACCATTTTGTCGCGCTGGATATTGGCCCCAGCGGCAAGCTGCTTGCCCCGCTGGGGGATTTGGATTTTGGGGACGCGTACAAACTCTTCGCCGAAGTCGCCCGGGCCGGGACGGAGGCGGGCGCGGACTGTATCCTCGTGGAAACGATGAGCGATACCTACGAGCTCAAGGCCGCCGTGCTCGCGGCCAGGGAGACCGGCCTGCCCGTGCTGGCCACGGTCACGGCGGACGCCTCGGGGAAGCTTCTCACGGGCGCGGACATGGACACGGTTTGCGCCCTGCTGGAAGGCCTTGGCGTTCACGCGCTCGGCCTCAACTGCGGTTTTGGCCCGGAGGCGCTTCTCGTGAGCCTCTCCCGCCTGGCCGCGGTCGCGAGCCTTCCGCTGATCCTCAACGCCAACGCCGGGCTGCCGCGCCAGGCAGGGGAGCAAACCGTCTTCGACGAGACGCCCGAAGCGTTCGCGGACGCCATGGCGCGGGCCGTTTCGATGGGCGCGTCCCTGCTGGGCGGCTGCTGCGGCACAACGCCCGCGCATATCCGCGCTATGGCGGAGGCTGTAAGGGGGCTTTCCCCAAAGCCCATCACGCCAAACCGCGATACGGTCGTCTGCTCCGGCAGCCGGGCCGTGCGCATCGGCGGCTGCGCGCCCGTGCTCATCGGGGAGCGCGTCAACCCCACGGGCAAGCCGGCCATGAAGCGCGCGCTCAGGGAGGGCAGCACGGAGTATATGCTCCGCGAGGCCGTGCGCCAGCAGGACGCGGGCGCGCACATTCTGGACGTAAACGCGGGCCTGCCGGGCATTGACGAGGCCGCGTGGCTCAGCCGCCTGACACAGGCCATTCAGGCTGTCAGCGATCTGCCGCTCCAGCTTGACACCGCGAGCCCGGCGGCCCTGGAGGAAGCGCTGTTTCGCTACAACGGCAAGGCCATGATCAACTCCGTAAATGGGAAGCGGGAGAGCATGGACGCGGTGTTCCCGCTCGTGAGGAAATACGGCGGCGTGGTGGTGGCTTTGACGCTGGATGAGGAAGGCATACCGGCCACAGCCCGGGGGCGCGTCGCCATCGCCAGGCGCATCGTGGAGGAGGCCGGCCGCTATGGCATTGACAGGCGGAATCTCGTGATTGATCCGCTCACCTTGGCCGTCTCCGCCGAGTCGGACGCCGCGGCGGTCACCTTGGAGGCGCTGTCCCGCATTCGCGATGAGCTGGGCATTCCGACCGTGCTGGGCGTGTCCAACATCTCCTTTGGCCTGCCCCAGCGCGGCGCGCTGAACGCGGCCTTTTTCACGCTGGCCGTGGGTGCGGGCCTGTCCGCCGCGATCCTCAACCCTTTTTCAGGGGATGCGATGGCCGCGTACCACGCGGCGCGCGCCCTTCTGGGCAAAGACCCGGGCTGCGCGGGCTACATCGCCGCCATGGCCGGCGCGGCGGAGGCGCAGGCGGACAAACCCGCCCGGCAAGCCGGCGTTTCACTTCGCCAGGCGATTGAGCGGGGCCTTCGCGACGAGGCGCGCGCCC
>WRGP01000199.1 GCA_009787135.1 Bacillota bacterium
GGCTTTCCGCCTGCCGCAAGCGGGACGGCGACCGGCTAGCCGGCCTGTTCGGCCTGCACGCGTCCTTTACGCTCAGCGACCGCACGCTCGCGCGGTGCGCGGAGCGGATTGATCCGCGTGACGGATACCATCTGCACGTGGCGGAGGGCGCGCTGGATGCCAGAGACGCGATGGACAATCACCGCCTGCAGGTGCTTGAGCGGCTCGACCGGTTTTCCATCCTGCGCCCGAACACGATCGCGGTGCACTGCATCTCGGTCACGGACGAGGGCATTGATTTGCTGCGGGCGCGCGGCACGAGCGTGGCCCATAACCCTCAAAGCAACATGAACAACGCCGTCGGCTGCGCGCGCGTGCTGCGCATGGCAGGCAAGGGCGTTCGGGTGGGCATCGGCACGGATGGCTACACCAGCGACGTGCTGGAATCCTATAAGGTCGCGCCTATCCTGCAGCGCCACGAGGCAAAGGATCCCAGCGTCGGTTTCACGGAAACGGCGCAAATGCTCCTTGGCGGCAACGCGGCCATCGCGGCGAAGTCGTTCCCAAGGCCGCTGGGCGTGCTGAGGGAAGGCGCGTGCGGCGACGTCGTCATCGTTGACTATGACCCGCCCACGCCGCTTACGGCGGATAACCAGATCGGGCATATCCTCTTTGGCCTCACCGGGCGCATGGTGGACACGACCATCGTCGCGGGCCGCGTGCTGATGCGCGAGCGGCAAATCCAAACCGTTGACAGCCAGGCCGTGACCGCCAAGGCGCGGGAAACGGCCAAGCGGCTATGGGCGCGCGTATGAAGACGCTGCTGCAAGGCGGCCTGCTGGCGCTGCCCGGCGGGGCGGAACGCATGGATCTGCTCATGGAAGGCGAGCGCATCACGGCCATTGGCAAAAATCTGCCCGCGGGGGACGCGGAGATCATCGGCGCGGCCGGCTGCACGGTGCTGCCAGGCATGATCGACACGCACACGCATTTCGACCTTCCCGTGTCCGGTACGGTCACCGCGGACGATTTCGCGTCAGGCACAGCCGCGGCGGTCCTGGGCGGTACGACGGTGGTGCTGGACTTCGCCACGCAGGATAAGGGCGGCACGCTCCGCGAGGCGTATGACGTGTGGCGCGGCCGCATGGGTGAAAAAATCTATTGCGACGTGGGCCTGCACATGGCCGTCACGGACTGGAACGCCCGCACGTCCGCCGAACTTGGCGGCATGGCTGATCTTGGCATCACATCCTATAAGTTCTACATGGCGTACCCCAATCTGATGGCGGAGGACGACGCCATCTACGAAGCCCTATGCCGCATCCGCGAGGAGGGCGGCATCGCCGGCTTCCATTGTGAAAACGGGCGGCTTGTCACGGCGCTGACAGCCGAAGTAAAGGCGCGCGGGCGGCTGGATCCGGCCGGCCACGCGCTTTCCCGCCCGCCCGCGGTGGAGGCGGAGGCGATTGCGCGCCTGTTGCGCATCGCGCGCCTGGCGGGGGCGCCCGTGAACGTTGTGCACCTCAGCAGCCTGGAGGGGCTGCGCGCCATCCGCGAAACCCGCGCGCCGGATCAGAAGGTCTATATCGAGACGTGCCCTCAGTACCTGTTGCTGGCGGACAGCCTGCTACGCGCCGCGGATGGCGCGAAATACGTCTGCTCTCCCCCGCTGCGCGGGCGGGCAGACCAGGCGGCGCTGTGGGCGGCGCTTAAGGCCGGTGAAATCTTTACCCTCGGAACAGATCACTGCTCGTTTAACTATAAAGGCCAAAAAGAGGCGGGTAAAGACGACTTTACAAAAATCCCCAACGGCCTGCCCGGCGTAGAGCATCGGCTGTGCCTGATAATGACGGAAGGGGTGGCAAAGGGGCGCGTCAGCCTTTCGCGGCTCACAGCCGCGCTTTCCGAAAACCCCGCGCGCCTGTTTGGCCTGTACCCAAAGAAAGGCGTGCTGGCCGTGGGCAGCGACGCGGATCTTGTCCTATGGGACCCCGCCCTTACGCATGTGATCACGGCCAAGGGGCAGGCTCAGCGCGTGGATTACACGCCCTACGAGGGCTTCGAAGTATCCGGCGGCGTGCGCGATGTCTGGCTGCGGGGCCGCCGCGTGGTGGCGGCCGGATCGCTGGAAAACACGGCCCGGGGCAAATATTTGCGGAGGACCTTTCCTTTTGCGGATAAAATGTGAAAAAACTTGGCATTTCTAGTAAAGTCGGCAGGAAAAAAGAACCCTATGGCGAATAGTGGTTCGTTGAATCTACCAAGCTATGTAAAAACAAGGAGGTTTCCCTACATGAACAAAACAGAGCTGTGTGCAGCGATCGCCGCAAAGACCGGGCTGGCGAAGAAAGATGCGGAAAAGTTTACCGGCGCGTTTGTAGATGCGGTTGTCGAGGCGCTGCAAGGCGGCGATAAGGTTCAGGTTGTCGGCTTTGGCACCTTTGAGGTGAAAGATCGCCCGGCCCGCAAGGCGCGCAATCCGCGCACGGGCGAAGAAATTGACATCGAGGCCACAAGAGTCCCTGTATTCAAAGCCGGCAAGGCGCTTAAAGACAGCGTGAAGTAATCTCAACCCAGGATGGGGCAAGGCCCGTGTTGGCTACGCACGGGCTTTTTTTAACGCATGAACAAGGGGGTTGATGCGGAAATAGCCCCACCCGAAAAGGAGGCGGCGAAATGCGGCTGGATAAATTCTTAAAGGTATCCCGCATCATCAAGCGGCGCACCGTGGCCAACGACGCGTGCGCGGGGGGAAAGGTGGCCGTCAATGGCAAGGCCGCAAAGCCCGGGGCCGAGGTGAAGCCCGGCGATGTGATCGAAATCCGCTTTGGAGAGCGGCTTTCGCGCTATGAGATCCTATCCGTCAGCGAACACGCCGCCAAGGCCGAAGCGGCGGACATGTACCGGGCGCTTGCGCCATGAGCGTCTGGGCTTTGATCATGGCCGCCGGATCGGGCGCGCGCATGGGTCTTGGGCATAACAAAGTGCTGGCGCCGCTCGCCGGCATGCCGGTGCTCGCGCGCAGCGCGGCGGCGTTTAACGGATTGGTGGATGGAAAGATCATCGTCACACGCGCCGAGGATATGGAGGCGGTGCGCGCCATGCTGCCGTCCGAAACGGTTGTGCGGGGCGGGAAGACACGGCAGCAATCGGTGCTTCGCGGTCTTGAGGCGCTGCCGGCCCGCGCGGAGATCGTGCTGGTGCACGACGCGGCGCGGCCGCTTGTGACGCGCCGGGTGATTGAGCGGTGCATCGCCTCCGCCAGGGCGCATGGCAGCGGCGTGGCCGGCGTACCCGTCAAGGATACCATCAAGCGCGTAGACAGCCATGGCGCCGTTTGGGAGACCCCGCCAAGGGCGGCGCTGCGCGCCGCGCAGACGCCGCAAGCCTTTGGCGTCGTCACGCTTCGCGCGGCCATTGAGGCGCTGGAGGCGCGCGGCGAGATCGCGACGGACGACGCCGCAGCCATAGAAGCCTCCGGCGGCACGGTTTATATGGTAGAGGGCGCGGAAACCAACCTGAAGCTGACAACGCCGGAGGATCTGCGGATGGCGGAATGGATGCTGGGCGATGGACCGCGCGGCCGTGTGGGGCATGGGTACGACGCGCACAGGCTGGTAGCGGGAAGGCCGCTCATTCTGTGCGGCGTCACGATCCCCTATGAAAAGGGGCTCCTGGGCTACAGCGACGCGGACGTGGCCACGCACGCGCTCATGGACGCGCTTTTGGGGGCGGCCGCGCTGGGCGATATCGGCTGTCTTTTCCCCGATAACGACCCCGCCTACAAAGGGATATCCTCTATGCTGCTGCTAAGAAAAGTCGCCCGCCTGCTGCGCGAGAAGGGCTTTTCCATCGGCAACGCGGACGTTACCATCGTGGCCCAGCGGCCCAAGCTCTCTCCCTACAGAGACGCCATGGTTCGCGCCGTGGCAGCCGCGCTGACCATCCCGCCCGCCGCCGTAAACATCAAGGCGACAACGACCGAAGGGTTGGGGTTTGAGGGCGAGGGGCTTGGCATCTGCGCGTTTGCCGTTTCAATGATCCACAAATGCCCTTGAAAATCAACAGAAGCGGCCGACAGCATCACCGGCAACCGGCAATCGCTTACTGTTACTGTTACGCTTATGAAAAACCGAGGCATTTTTCTTGACAAAACCCCGCACAACCGCTATAATCGCTAACGGCTCTTTTAGTGAGGTACGCTATGCGATTGGACGTTTCAAAGGCGCTGGTGGCCGAAGGGGAAGCGATTCCTTTTTCGCTGGAAATCAGGCTGCCCGATACCGCGCTGATGAATGAAAGGGTCGCGTTTCCCGCGGCGGCGCGGCTTTCGGGTTCTTATGCCAGTGTTGGGGACTCCATCCGCCTATGGGGGAATCTTGCGTTCACGGCGCGGTCTCGTTGCGTGTTATGCCTGCAAAGTGCTGAAAAAGCGTTCATCGCGCCGTTTGACGCGCTCTATGCCCTAACGCCCGATCCAGCGAATCCAGACCTGTACCTGTACGCCGGCTCGTGGATTGACCCCATGGAAATGGCGGAGGAGGCCGCGTTCCTGGCCCTTCCGATGCGGTGGCGCTGCGCGGAAGATTGCAGGGGTTTATGCCCTGTCTGTGGGGCGGACCGAAACAAAACATCGTGTTCATGCCGGATGGAAATGCCCTCAAAGCATCCTTTTTCGGCATTGCAACAGTTGCTGACCGAGGATGAAAGCGAGGTGTGAATCATGGCCCTGCCAAAAGGAAAAATTTCCAAGGCGAGAAAGCACAGCCGTCAGGCGAACTGGAAGATATCCGGCCCGACGATCATCAAGTGCCCCCGCTGCCAGAAGATGAAGCTAGCCCATCGTATCTGCAAGCATTGCGGCTACTACAATGGGCGGTCTGTCTTGCCGGTGGAAGATGAAAAGGGGAAAAAGAGGAACGCGTAAGGCGTATCCGGCAAAGCTGCTTCAGATAATGGAGCAGCTTTTTGCAAAAATTTAGCGCAGCCATAAAGGAAGCTTGAGCGCCGCAGTGTAGTTCTGTTGCGTTCTTTTTGTTATGTCCGTAAAGGCGCGTGTGGGCATCCACCGTTCAAGCAACCCTTTTAGACTGCTATGGGCATCCTCGCCTGTGGGCATGGCATGATTTAGGGCAATAGCTATGGAGCGTTGCTAGCTGTCTCTCTGTCTTTCCTAAGCAAAAGGAGATAGTCGAGTACTTACGACTATCTCCTGTCTATTTTTATCATATTGCAAAACTAATAGTTATAATCTACCATATCGCCTGTGATTACATAATAATCAGTGACATTCCCCAAATCTGCGTCGATTATTACTTTAAAGAGTTTGAAATTATCGTAAGTGTTCCCTGATGCAATGAGGAATTTCCATTTGGGGTTGGCAGAATTCGTAATGTCAAAAAACGCGCCTCTGCATTGTGTATCAAACTTTTCACCTCTTACGGTTTCGATGAAATCGCCGGCAATTTTTACCGCATCATCTTCAGAAATATTGGTTTTCCCCGGCACACCATAAATGCATCTTGTGGCCATATAGAACTCATCACCAGGAGAGGGCGTATAGGGGTTGGCCGCAAGGAACTCTTCCACTAGCGGTATCCACTTTTTTGAAAACTCAGCGCGCTCTTCATGCGTCATATCCCAAAAACCAAGTTCATAGAACCTCATTTCTCCTCCGGCAGTAGATATATAGTTTCGGCGGATGGTCTGCGAAAACTGATACCCTGCTGAAACCGTATCGATATAGCTCCCCTCATAGCCGAGCAACATTTTTTGCTGCAGCACATCATCTTGAAAAAAGTATATCAGCCACACTGGCTCCCAACCGTTATTATATCGATCGCTGTACAAAAAATAGGCTTTTGTGGTCAGTTTATCCATTCGCGTCTGATAGCCCCCAATTTCATGTAGGGAATTCCTGGCTATCTGAATCGCCTCCTGCTCCGATATATCATGCGGCCCCGGCTCCGTGAAGGTTACGCTGGTCATTTCATCATCGCCAGGATAATAAGGTTGACCTGAGGGTGCCTCAAAGGAAAGAATATTTCCTTGCCTTGATAGTTTCACGAAATAACTTTCGTTCTCTTTACTATAAAAACCCACAAGCCATATTGGTTCATCGAAAGGCGGCTGAAGATACCCTAAATATGCCTCACTTGTGTAGGCATCGATAAAATCTTCCACACCTTGAAAATTCTCACACAGAACCATTTTTGCCAATTCTATGGCTTCGTCCTCGCGAATATCCCCGGGGCCGGGTTCAACATATACAGTCTTGTCTGCCAATGATATCCCAGACATCATGAGCAGCACGGTTGTCAATAAGCCCATAAAGGTTTTTCGCATTTTCATACCCCCTGTTTTAGTCCTGGATTCTTATTTAGAAATATACGCATCCTTTAATGAAAGAAGGACGCCAAACCATATAAACATAACGAACAATAATAGCCAATACTTCCCATTGTCTTGAATTTGGTTTTGGTAGGGCTTGGCTCGGTTGCTGCCATTCCCAATGAACACTTCGGATGTAGGTTTCAAGAAGCGTACCAGACCAATTCCCCCCTGGAGCGATTTTTTCCGCTCCAGCCTGCTTTTTGATTGACATTTTAGCCTATACTATGCTAAAACCATCTCTGTGAAAGGCAGTGAACTCTTTTGAGGATTCTACTCGTTGAAGATGAAACAAGGCTGGCCGATGCGCTGGAGCAGATGCTCAAAAAACAAGGGTATTTTGTGGATGTTGCCGGGGATGGCTCCGCAGGGCAAGATATGGCCGAGACAGGCATTTATGGCGTAATCATTTTGGACAGAAACCTGCCCGGCATCGAAGGGGTGGAAATTTTAAAGCATTTACGCGCAAAGCGCGTGGCGACGCCGGTAATTTTTCTAACAGCCAAAGACACGGTATCCAACCGGGTAGAGGGATTGGACGCGGGGGCAGATGATTATCTTATCAAGCCATTCTCCAAAGATGAATTGTTGGCGAGGGTCCGCGCGCTTGCGCGGCGTTCGGAAAATCTCCAAATAAGCGACACGCTTTGCGTTGCTTCGCTGCGTTTGGATACCCGCTCGTGCGAGGTTTCCATTGGCACAGAAAAAACAAAACTGACCGCAACGGAAACGCAGCTTTTGGAACTTCTGATGCGCAATAAGGGACAGGTTTTAACAAAAGAACAGATCATAGACAGAATTTGGGGCTTTGACAAGGATGTTGAAATAAAGATTGTCGAGCTTTATATTTACTATCTGCGCAAAAAATCGCCCTTGAGAAAGGCGGCGCGGCCATCCGCACAGTCAGGGGAATTGGCTACTGCCTAAAGGAGATAACTTCATGATCAAAAGCCTAAGAAAGCGCTTTATAGCGTTCAGCGTTTTGGTAATCAGCAGCATCATCATCATGATCGGGTTGTTTGTTTTTGCAGGTTCGCCAAGCAATTTGCCCGCGCGCAGATATATCACGACAGCATCGCTCGCAACGGCCATGGTCTTTGTCGGAAGCTGGCTGCTGTCGAAGGCGGCTATTCGTCCAATCCAGGCTGCCTGGCACAAACAGCTTGATTTTACCGCCGACGCTTCTCATGAACTGCGGACTCCGATTGCCACAATTCAGACGAACTTGGAAGTAGTGATGGACAGCCCGGCGGAAACCGTGGAAAGTCAAATGAAGTGGTTGAAAAATATTGAGGCGGAGAACAAGCGGATGGCGAGATTGGTTGAGGATTTGCTTACTTTGTCACGCGCGGATACGGATCAACAGGCGCTTGAAATTGAAACGTTTATGCTTGAGGAGGCTGTTTCACAAGCGATCGCCCCGTTTGAGCCGGCCGCGAGCATGAAAAATATCGCGCTTGATGTGAGGGTAGATAAAGGGATCTCTTTCCGCGGTGATCGAAAACGGTTCAAGCAGCTTATCGTAATCCTTGCGGATAACGCGTTGAATTATACGGATTCAGGTACAATCACGGTGCATGTGACCCGTAGCGAGAAGGAACTGAAGCTGACGGTTTCTGATACCGGGCATGGAATTGAAGCTGAACATCTCGACAAAATCTTTGATCGATTCTATCGCGTGGCAAAGACAAGAAAGCTCCATCAAGACGGCTCTGGTCTTGGGCTGGCGATTGCGAAATGGATTGTGCGGGAGCACGGGGGAACGCTTGAGGTAACAAGTTCACCAGGCGTTGGGACATCTTTCAAGGTTCTTTTGCCGGTTATTCATTAGCGCTTTTTGAAAAAAGGATCGGCTCATGCCAGCCCGCTCATGATTTGGGGCCTGGTTATCTTGCCGCAAATGCTCTTTGCGCATACCCCGTTGCACAGCAAAAGGAGAACAACGTATATCACCGGCCACAATAGAATGCCAGTTTATGTTGGCCTTGCCTTTTCAATCAGCGCGCGCACCTCGCCCAGCGCCGCGCGCGCCGCCGCGCGCCCGCGCTCCACGCATTCCAACGCGCGTCCCCCCATGCGGGCGGGGTTAAAACCAACCACATCGGGCGTGATCATCAAATCCGCCTCGCTTACGTGCCGCTGCGCCACCTGCCACTCCAGAATGTCGTACGCGTGCAGCACATGCTCGATAATGCCGCTCGTCTCCACCCGCTGGCCGCGGTATCCCACATCCACGCCGATGACAATGTCCGCGCCCATCGCGCGGCACACGTCCGCGGGCACGCGGTCCACAATGCCCCCGTCCACGAGCATGCGGCCCTCCCGCTCCACGGGCACAAACACCCCGGGGATGGACACGCTGGCGCGGACAGCCTCGTGCATCGGCCCATCCCGCAGCACGACGGTCTCCATGGCGGCAAAATCGCACGCCACCACCGCAAAGGGGATGTTCGCCTGCGCAAACGTCCTGCCCTCTGTCATCTCTTCCACCAATGCCTCCAGCCGCTTGCCGGCCAGAACGCCCTGGCGCGGTATGACGATGTCATAGTATAGCGTCTCATTGAGGCCCTTCGCGCGCGCCTCCATCTCCGCCGGCCGGCAGCCGGACACATAGGCCGCGCCGATCAGCGCGCCGACGGATGTGCCCGCGATCCGGTCAACCTGGATGCCCTCCCTTTCAAAAACATCCAGAACGCCAATGTGCGCCAGCCCGCGAAACGCGCCGGATCCCAGCGCCAGCCCTACGCTGCATGACGGCATGGACAACTCCTTTCCCGCATAGCCTGAAGGGATGCGAAACGTATGGATAAGCCGCGTGCGCGCGGCCATGGTCGGCGCGGCGCTCGGCATGCTGGCGCGCTACCCGCGGGAGGCGATGGCAGCGGCGCGCTCCGCCTGCCACCTGTGGGCAAACGGCGTCATGCCCGCGCTGTTTCCCTATATGGTGCTTAGCCAGCTGCTCCTGCCGGCGGTAAAATCCCCGCTCCTCCTGGCGCCGCTTGCCATGCTGGGCGGTTCGCCTTCCGGCGCGCGGCTCATCAACCTGTCCGGCTGCACGGCGCAAAAGGCGCAGCGGCTGGCCGCGCTGTGCGCGACGGCAAGTCCCCTGTTCATCCTTGGCACGCTGCAGGGCGGCGTGCGCATGCTGCTGGCCCATTGGCTGGGCGCGTGCGTGGCATGGGCATTTGTATATATTCTCAAACGGCCCCAAAATGACGCGGCCGGAAACAACGCCGCGCCCTCTCCCCCCGCGCGAATGAGCCTTACCGAAACGGTGCGGGACGCGGCGCTCGCCATGATCACCGTATGCGGCTGCATGGCGCTGTTCTCCGTGCTGACAGCGCTGCTTTCCCGCGCGTTCCCGCTTTCCGCCGCGCTTTCCGCCCTGCTCGCCGCGCTGCTGGAGATGGCGACCGGCTGCGCCCGCATTGAGGCCCTGGGCCTGTCCGCGCAGTGGACGGCGGCTCTGCTTTGCGCCGCGGTATCCTTTGGCGGCTTTTCGGTGTTTACGCAAAACGCCATGTTTTTGCGCCCCGCGGGCGTTACGCTGCGCTTGCAGCTGGCCGCGCGCGCCGTGCACGCCGCGTCGGCGTTGTTCATTTGTTACCGCCTGTATACCAGTTTCTGATAAAACTTGGCATTACCTCTCCTGATCCAGCTGCAGCCTGGCGTCGCGGAGATCATTTGCCACGTTGATGACCATGTTTTCCGCCCGCTTGAGCAGATCCTCCACATGATCCAGCGCGGCCATGTGCGTGCGGTTGGCCTCCCCGCGCGCGTTGGTGATGATCTCATTGGCCTGCTGCTCGGCGCGAATCGTGATGTGCGTCTGCGCCACAAGCTCCTCGGCCTTGTGCTCGGCATTGTCCACGATCGCCTCCGCCTGCCGCTTGGCCTCCTCCACCATATCCTTTGCCTCTTCCTTGGATGTGGTCGTCAGAAGCGTGGCGCGCTGTTCGCTCTCCATGCGGATCGTGCGGGCCTTGGCCTCCGCTTCCGCCAGCACGTTGTCCGCGTGCTTTTTGGCGTCCTGCAGGATGCGTGCCTCCTGCTTGAGGACACGGCTGGCCTCTTTAATCGCGTCGGGAAGCTCATCGCGGATCATCTGAACCAAGCCCAGGAGTTCGTCCCGGTCGACCGAATACTGGTTGGTAAACAAGACCTTTTTGCTGCCCTCCAACTTTCCTTCCAGTTCCGCGATCAACTCATACAGATCAATTTCCATACCCTGCCTCCTATCTATAGCCATTCCAGTCCCTTTGGGCAAGCGCGTCCGAAATCTCTTCCAACAGGTTTTCTGGCACCAGGCCGCGGAGGTCTCCGCCCAGCCGCCCAATCTGGCGCACCATGCTCGCGCTGATATGCGACACCGCCGGCGAGGCGGCCAGAAACACCGTCTCCACCCCCGCCATTTGCCGGTTCAGGCGCGCCATCATGAACTCGCTCTCCACATCGCCTGCCGTGCGCAGGCCCCGCAGCACGCCGTCCGCGCCGCAGGCTTCCGCCGCGCGGGCCAAGAGCCCCTCAAACACCGCAGCCTCCACATTCGGATACGGCGCGGCCGCCTTGCGCAGGAGCGAAAGCCGCTCCGCGGGCGAAAACGCGTCCGTCGTCTTTTCGGGGTTGCGCAGCACCCCAATGATCACGCGCTCAAACCGCGCGGCAGCCCGGCTGATGATGTCCATGTGCCCGGCTGTCACGGGGTCAAAGCTGCCCGGGTATAGCACCGTCCGCATGCCGCGCCTCCTTTAAGGGGATATAGTCACTATTTTGCCAAAAAGGTAAGGACCGTATCACCATACGCCCGCTCGTCCCACACCGTAAAGGGCCCCGCGTCCGGCCGAAAATCCCGCGCGTGTTCAAAGATCACCAGCGCATCCTCCGCAAGCACGCCGCTTGCCCCAAGCGCCGCAAGCATCGCGTCCGCGTCCGGCATGCGGTACGGCGGGTCAAGAAACACCAGGGTAAACCGCG
>WRGP01000200.1 GCA_009787135.1 Bacillota bacterium
GATTGCGGGCTGTCCTCGTATATGATCCACCGGTATCCGCACCAGTTCTCCGGCGGGCAGCGCCAGCGGATCGGAATCGCGCGAAGCCTGGCCGTGAAGCCAAAGTTCATCGTCTGCGACGAGGCCGTCTCCGCCCTGGACGTCTCCATCCAGTCCCAGATCCTAAACCTCCTGCGCGACTTGAAGGAGCGGGAAAACCTGACCTACCTGTTCATCTCGCACGATTTGTCGGTGATCAAGTACATCAGCGACCGCGTCGGCGTCATGTATTTGGGGAACATGGTAGAGATGGCAAGCTCACAGGCGCTCTTCGCGAACCCTGTTCATCCCTATACGGAAGCGCTGCTCTCGGCCATCCCCACCGTGGAAGCGGAGGCCGAGCGGGAGCCGATCCTGCTGGAGGGCAGCATCCCCAGCCCGATCAACCCGCCAAAGGGATGCAAGTTTCACACGCGGTGCCGTTTTTGCCAGCCGATCTGCAAGAGAGAGAAGCCGGAATTTCATGAGATTGAGCCCGGGCACCTGGTCGCCTGCCATATAAAGGCCCCGGCGCCATGAGAGGCAGGCGCGCGAGGGATGGGGAACGCGGCGGCGTTCGCGTCTTTGGACAAAAAAAGCTGGAGCGGATCCTCCCCCGCGATGAGGAGGTTGAAAAACAGGGCCGGAAAATTCGCGAAGAGATGGAGAAGGGCGATTTGCCCGCGATGATCCTTGCCGCGCTTTTAACGCTCTGGCCCGTCCTCCTCATTCTGGGCGGGCTGATGGGGCTTTTGTATTGGTGGGCGGTGCATTGAACATATTATGAGAAGCGTATGAAAACAAAGCGCAAACGAATTCACATTCTGGCCACGGGCGGCACCATATCGGGCATCGGCGAGCGCGGCGCGACGAGCGGCTATTCCCCCGGCGTGCTCCCCATTGACGCGCTGCTGAAGGGCTTGCCGCGCATGCTGGATATCGCGGAGGTCACCGGCGAGCAATTCGCGAGCCTCAACAGCGACGACATAACCCAAACCATATGGCTGGCGCTGGCAAAGCGCGTCAACAGCCTGGCCATGTCCGGCGCGTACGACGGCTTCGTCATCACCCACGGCACGGACACGCTGGAGGAGTCCGCGTATTTTTTCCATTTATCTGTGAAAACGGAAAAGCCTGTCGTTGTAACCGGCGCGATGCGGCCCGCCACGGCCACCAGCGCGGACGGCCCGCTCAACCTCTATCAATCCGTGGCGCTGGCCGCAAGCGACGACGCCTTGGGACAGGGCGTACTGGTGCTCTTTAGCGAGGGCATCTACAGCGGCCGCGATGTGCGCAAAGGCAACACCTTTCGCGTGCACGCGATCACGGGCGGCGATATGGGGTCGCTGGGGCTGATGCGCGACGAAATTCCCACCTTCTACCATAAAACGCTCAAGGCGCATACGACCGCCACGGAATTTGACCTTGCGGATATTCAAACGCTCCCCCGCGTAGCCATCGCCTATTTTCACGTGGACGCGGATCCAACCGTCCTGGATGCTCTGGCGGCAAGCCATGACGGGCTTGTGATCGCGGGCGCGGGCGACGGCGTCGTCAGCCTTCGCTGGGAGGAGCGCTTGCGGGCGCTTTGCGAAAAGGGCTTCCCCATCGTTCGGGCCACACGAGTGCCGGACGGCGCGGTCTTCCGGGGCGCCGGCATGCCGGATGACGACATCGGCACCCTTGCCGCGGGCACGCTCTCGCCTGAGAAGGCGCGCGTGCTGCTCATGCTCGGGCTCTCCCGCACGCGCGACACGCATAGGCTGCAGGCGATGTTTGACATGTATTGAGGCACGGGCCAAGGACACCGGCTATTCAGCGTTTGTGACATTGCGAATCGCAGTTTTTTTATTTCATCCCTTGACAGGCCGCCGTTGCAGGTGTATTATTCATACAATTCATATAGGTAATATATGAATTACGTAATGGCAGATTGCTTGGCGCGGCCGAAACGATGGAGAGCGAATCCAAAATGATTGAGTTGCAACATATCGATAAAACCTTTACCGGCAAGGAAGCTTCCGTGGAGGCTTTAAAAGACGTATCCCTGAGCGTACGCAAGGGCGAAATCTTTGGTATCATCGGCTATTCAGGCGCAGGAAAGTCGACCCTGGTCAGGATCATCAACCTTTTGGAAAAGTCTACTGCCGGCAGTGTGGCGGTTGATGGACAGGAACTGACGGCTTTGAACAACCGGAAGCTTCGCAGGGTAAGACGGAATATCGGTATGGTTTTTCAGCACTTCTCACTGCTGCCATCCCGAAACGTATTTGACAATATCGCTTTTCCGCTAAAGTACAGCGGTAAAAACAAAGCTGAAATCGCCCGCAAGGTGAATGAACTGCTAAAACTTGTAGAACTGGCAGATAAGGCGGCCGCTTATCCATCGCAGCTATCCGGCGGGCAAAAGCAGCGTGTTGCCATCGCCCGGGCTTTGGCCGCCGACCCCAAGGTGCTTTTGTGTGATGAGGCTACCAGCGCCTTGGACCCTCAGACCACCCTTTCCATTTTGAAATTGATTAAACGGGTTAACCGGCAGCTGGGCATAACGGTCGTCATCATCACCCATGAGATGGCTGTCATCAAGGAGATATGTGACCGCGTGGCGGTGATGGAGAATGGCCGGATCGTAGAGATGGGAGATGTGTTTGATGTGTTTTCCCAGCCAGCGCAGGCTATTACACAAAAGTTCATAGATACCACCACTACACTCCACCGTATCCATGACCTCATCTTCCAGCAATCGCAAGTGGTAGCCCTGAAAGAAGGCGAACTGCTGCTGAAACTGCAGTACGCGCAGCGAAGCGTATCCACACCGCTGGTTTCCTTTGTATCAAGAACCTATGGCATAGACCTGAACATTCTCTTTGGCAGTATAGAGATGATAGGTGATTCACACTTGGGCGGGATGGTTGTTATTGCCAGCGGAGACCGAGGGAAAATAGAACAGGCCCTTGCCTACTTGAAATCAATTCATATCGGGATAGAGGTGCTCAAAGGTGTTTGACTGGTTTGTGCTGCTAGCCCCAAATGTAATGAAAAAATTCCCGGAGATGATCAAATGCACGGGGCAGACATTGTATATGATGGCCCTTTCAGGAGCCATTGCCTTTGCAATCGGCCTTTCGCTGGGTGTAGTGCTGACGGCAACACGAAAAGGCGGGATTTGGGAAAATATGCCCATCTATACCGTATTGGATAAGCTGATCAATCTCTTTCGCTCTATTCCGTTTATTATATTGCTAGCGGCACTCATTCCGCTGACCCGTGCGGTAGTGGGCACAGCGATCGGGACGGCAGGCGCTATTCTGCCGCTGGTGTTCGGTACCGTTCCCTTCTTCTCCCGCCAAGTGGAAAGCGCGCTTTTACAACTGGACAGCGGGCTTGTCGAAGCGGCACAGTCCATGGGCGTCAGTCCCATGGGAATCATTTTTCGAGTGTACTTAAAAGAAGGTATTCCGGGCATCGTTCGCGTCACAACGATTACCATGGTGAGCCTGGTAGGGCTGACTGCCATGGCGGGGGCCGTGGGCGGAGGCGGGCTTGGCGATTTCGCTATCCGCTACGGCCATCAGCGAAACCAGGTAGATATTACTTACGCAACCGTCGTGGTGCTGCTGATCTTGGTTTCCATACTTCAGGGGCTCGGGACCCTGATTATCAAAAAAACGACGCATTGAAAAGGAGTGGACATCGATGAAGCTTGTATCTAGAATTCTCGTTTTGGTTCTTATGCTGTCTCTTTTGCTGCCGGCATTGGCGCTGGCTGAGCCCGTTACCGTAAAAATTGGGGTTGTTGGCGAGAACAACGAACAGTGGGACGTTATCAGCAAAGCACTGAAAGCCGAAGGCATTGAGATTGAGCTGGTAAGGTTTTCTGACTACTCGCTGCCCAATCAGGCTCTGGCCGATGGCGAGATTGGCCTGAATGCTTTCCAGCATTACGCTTTCCTGGAAAACCAAAAACAGTCCCTGGGCCTTGACCTGATTGCCATCGGCGAAACGCTGATCGCGCCTTTGGGGCTGTATTCCAAGAAGATTAGCGGTATTGAAGAGCTCAAAGAGGGAGACAAAATCGCCCTGCCAAACGACGCTACCAACGAAGGGCGGGCCCTGAAGATACTCGAATCTGCCGGTCTCATCGCGGTTGATCCTGATGCCGGTTACCTTCCGGAGCTTTCCGATATTACTCAGAATGATTTGAACCTGGAATTCGTGGAAGTGGAAGCGGCCCAGACAGCAGGCCTTTTGCCGGATGTCGCGGCCGCGTTCATCAACGGCGGCCATGCCGTAGACAATGGCTACTACCCGGCCACGGATGCCATATTATTGGAAACCGTAAAGGAAGGCAGCGATAACCCCTACATCAACATCATCGCCGCCCGCACTGACGACAAGGACAATGAAGTATACAAAAAAATCGTAGAAGCTTACCATACCGACGCTGTGGCGGAAATATTCGCCACCACCTATAAAGGTGCTTATCTGCCGGCATGGAAGTGATGGGCATGCCCATCGCTTCCATCACGCATCGAGCTGAGGCGTTCTTTTCACCAGATTCCCGAGATCTGGTTGAATACGTTCCCCCCTCCCCCACGTTCATACGGCCCCGCCTGCCGCGCGCCGCACAGCGCCTGCGCCGCGGCAAGCCCCAGGCCGGGGATGGATGGAGGTAAACGGAGGCAGGATGCCCTCGTCAACACCCGCAGGCTGCTTTTCGCCCAATATCAAAGTGGTACGCTATAATTCCTAAAATCCGGATTCCAGAAAAAATTGCCCTGCATTGCGTCGGCGGCATTTTTATGATAAAATAAAACACATGAAATCGTTGCTAAGGGTGATCGACGTACAGCAGCGGTTTTTCTTACTGTTTTAGTTATTATAGGATTCAAAGACACAATTGGAGGAATCATGCCATGAGAAAGGCGAATAAAAGCGGCGGCACAACGGTCAATATGGAGGCGGAGGTGTTGCGATACGCGAAAATGGACAACCGTGACCTTACCGCATCTCTTCATACCTCCGCAGAGCGCGGGCTGGAATCCGCGAAAACAGAAGCGCTTGGGGCGCTTCATGGCGAGAATATCATTGACTATGGGAAAACCCAGCCGTGGTTTGTCCGTCTTTTGCTCTCGTTTGCCAACCCTTTTAGCCTGGTGCTGCTTTTGGTCGCCGGCGTTTCGTTTGTCACCGAGGTTTTGCTGGCGTCCGACAAGTCATGGGCAACGGTCATTATTATTCTGGCGCTCGTGGGCATTTCGGGCATTTTGCAATTTGTACAGGAATCCAAATCGGACAAAGCCGCCGAGAAGCTAAAGGCTATGGTTTCGTCAAACGCCGCCGTGATTCGCGACGGGGTCGAGCGAGAAATGCCGATGCGTGAGATTCTGCCCGGCGACGTCGTAAAGCTGTCCGCCGGCGATATGATACCCGCCGATGTGCGGATACTGTCGGCAAAGGACTTGTTTGTCGGGCAAGCCGCGCTGACCGGGGAATCCGAGCCCATTGAGAAATTCCCGGCGTTTGAGGAAACGGACAACGCGCTTGACGCTTCCAATATATGCTATATGGGCACCAATGTCGTCAGCGGCAGCACGCTGGCCGTCGTGTTCGCGACCGGCAACCGTACGTATTTGGGCTCAATCGCCAAAGACCTGACCGGCCGCAAGGCGCAGACCAGCTTTGAAAAAGGCGTCGCCGACGTGAGCCGCCTGCTGCTGCGCCTGATGCTCATCATGGTTCCCGTTATATTCCTAATCAACGGATTTTCTAAAAATGACTGGATCGGCGCGTTGCTGTTCGCCCTTGCCGTCGCTGTGGGTATCGCCCCGGAGCTTTTGCCGATGATCATGTCAAGCACGCTGGCAAAAGGCGCCGTTTCCATGTCCAGGCGTAAGACGATTGTAAAGAATCTAAGCTCCATCCAGAGCTTCGGCGCGATGGACGTGTTATGCACGGATAAAACAGGAACGCTCACAGAAGACAGAATCGTTCTTGAAAGATACCTGGACATACAAGGCAACGAGGATTTGCGCGTCTGGCGTCACGCATACCTGAACAGCTATTTCCAAACGGGGCTGAAAAATCTAATTGATATAGCCATCATCAACCGCGCCGAGAAGGAAGGCTATGAGACCTGGGACGATATCTATACAAAGGTTGACGAGATACCCTTCGACTTCAACCGCCGCCGCATGTCCGTCGTGCTGGAGGATGAAAGCGGCAAGCGCCAGCTCATCACAAAAGGGGCGGTGGAGGAATTGCTTAGCATTTCTTCTTTCGCGGAATACAAGGGCGAGGTCATCCCGCTCACCGAAGATATCCGCGAAGAGGTATTGGCGCTTACAGACGGCTTGAACGAACAGGGACTCAGGGTCGTGGCGGTGGCACAGAAAAACAACGTGCGTGACACGAAAACCTTCGGCGTAAGCGATGAAGGCGAAATGGTGCTGATCGGGTTTGTGGGGTTCTTAGACCCGCCGAAAGAATCAAGCAAAGAGGCTATTGCCGCGCTGCATGAGCACGGCGTCAGGGTGGTCGTTTTAACGGGCGACAACGAAAAGGTCGCCCGTACCGTCTGCGGGCAAGTGGGGCTGGACGCTTCGGAATATCTGCTGGGCAGCGGCATAGACGGATTATCGGATGAAGAACTGACCGGGAAGGTGCAAACGGTGAACCTGTTTGCCAAGCTGTCGCCGTCGCAAAAGGTGCGCGTCGTGCGGCTGCTTCAAGAGCAGGGTCATACCGTGGGCTATATGGGCGACGGCATCAACGATGCCCCGGCGCTTCACCAGGCGGACGTTGGCATTTCGGTGGATTCCGGCGTTGACATCGCGAAGGAGAGCGCGGACATCATACTGCTTGAAAAGAGCCTGATGGTGCTTGAGGAAGGCGTTGTGGAAGGGCGCAGGACGTTCGGAAATATCATCAAGTATATCAAGATGGCATCCAGCGGCAACTTCGGCAATATGTTCAGCGTACTGGTATCCAGCCTGTTCCTGCCTTTCCTGCCGATGCTCCCAATCCAGATTTTGGCGCAGAACCTTCTTTATGATTTCTCGCAAATCACCATACCCTTTGACCGCATGGACGAGGAGTATATAAAGAGGCCTCAAAAATGGGACGCTAAAAACGTCGAGCGGTTCATGTATTGGTTTGGGCCCGTATCCTCTTTGTTCGATATTTTGTCTTTCATTGTACTCTTTTGGGTATTCAAAGCCAACACAGCGGAGACACAGGATATTTTCCAGACCGGATGGTTTATGGTCGGTCTTTTGACGCAGACGCTGATCGTCCATCTAATACGGACAGCGAAGATACCGTTTGTTCAGAGCAAGGCGGCAATGCCGCTGATACTCTCTACCATCGCGGTATGTATCGCCGGAATCATCATTCCGTATACGCCGCTGGGAACTGGGCTTGGCATGACGGCAATGCCTGCACTGTTTATTCCGTGGCTGCTGGGCATCGTCCTTTTGTACGCCGTTGTGGTTCAGCTTTTGAAGAAAGTATACATCAAGCGGTATGGGAATTTGATTTGAGGTACGCAATTGCTGCGAGCGTGAATCACCCGTAAGTCGCCGCAAATCGCCGTGTCGGAACTGGTGCCGGGACTTGACAAACCACCGCGTTCGTTGTATGATAGCGCAAATCATTTCACAAAGCGGTGAGATGGCGTATTCCTGAGGATGACGAGGAAGAGTACCTTGGACGCGCATTGAAGAGAGCGCGGCGTTTGCTGCAAGCCGCGCGTGCAACCCCAAGCGAAGACCACCCTCTGACACAAGGCGCATGGCAGCGTTACGGCCAAACGAGGTTTTCAAACAATGAAGCAGGGTGGAACCACGGCAATCCGCCGTCCCCGCGTTGGGGCGGCTTTTTTGTATGTTTCCTGCCATTTTGCGGCGCGAAACGATATTCAATATAAAGGGAGGAATGGGCATGGTTACAATTCAGAAGGAAAACATGACGCCGTTTGACGTGGCGGCGGAGCTTGGGCAGGAATACAAAAAAAACGCGCTGGCCGCGCGGGTGAACGGCCAAGTCGTGGCGCTGGGGCATCCGCTCAAGGCCGGAGACACGGTGGAAATCCTGACCTTTGACGACATGGACGGCCGGCGCGTATACCGGCATACCGCCTCGCACATCATGGCGCAGGCTGTGCTTGCCCTGCGCCCGGACGCGAAGCTCGCTATCGGCCCGGCGATCGAAAACGGCTTTTACTATGATTTTGACACTGCCGAGCCCTTTTCCACGGCGGATCTCTCGGCCATTGAGAAAGAGATGGCGCGCGTCGTCAAGCGCAATGAAAAGCTGGAACGCTTTGAGCTGTCCCGCGAGGAGGCTATCCGCTTCATGCGCGATCGCAACGAACCGTATAAGGTTGAGCTCATTGAGGACTTGCCCGAGGACGCGGTCATCTCCTTTTACAGGCAGGGCGACTTTGTGGACCTGTGCGCGGGGCCTCACCTTCCTTCCACTGGCAAGGTGAAAGCGTTTAAGCTCATGCAGGTGGCGGGCGCGTACTGGCGCGGCAGCGAGCAAAACAAAATGCTCCAGCGCATTTACGGCACGGCCTTCCCCGCCAGGGAGCAATTGGATGCGTATCTCCAGCGCCTGGAAGAGGCGAAGCGCCGTGATCATCGAAAGCTGGGCCGCGAGCTGGATCTGTTCTCCCTTCTGGACGAGGGGCCCGGCTTCCCCTTCTTTCACCCAAAGGGCATGGTGCTGCGCAATATCATTGAGGATTACTGGCGCAAGGCGCACCGCCAGTGGGCGTATCAAGAGGTCAAGACGCCCATCATGCTCACGCAGACCCTGTGGGAGGAGAGCGGCCACTGGGATCACTATCGCGAGAATATCTATACCACATCGATTGATGAAATGAACTTTTGCGTCAAGCCCATGAACTGCCCGGGCGGCATCCTGATCTTCAAACAGAAGATGCATTCCTACCGCGATCTGCCGCTGCGCGTGGGCGAGTTGGGCCTTGTTCACCGCCACGAGCTGTCGGGCGCGCTGCACGGCCTCATGCGCGTGCGCGCCTTTACGCAGGACGACGCGCACCTGTATATGACGCGCGAGCAGATGATGGGGGAAATCATCGGCGTCATTCGGCTGACGACCGAGATGTACAAGACGTTTGGATTTGACTATTTTGTGGAACTGTCCACACGGCCGGAGAACAGCATGGGCAGCGATGAGGACTGGGAGATCGCCACGGAAACGCTGCGCCAGGCATTGATCACCCTTGACATGGACTATAAGGTCAACGAGGGGGACGGCGCGTTCTACGGGCCAAAGATCGACTTCCACCTGCGCGACAGCTTGGACCGCTCTTGGCAGTGCGGCACGCTTCAGCTTGACTTCCAGATGCCCGAGCGGTTTGACCTTGCCTACATCGGCGCGGACGGCGAAAAACACCGTCCCGTCATGATCCATCGCACCGTGCTGGGTTCTATCGAACGATTCATCGGCATCCTGATTGAACAGTTCGCGGGCGCGCTGCCGCTGTGGCTATCGCCCGTGCAGGCAAAAATCCTTACGATCACTGAACGCGGCGACGCATACGCCAGGACGCTCAAGGCGAAGCTGGAAGAAGCGGACCTGCGCGTGGAAATGGATCTGCGCAACGAAAAAATCGGCTTTAAAATCCGCGAGGCGCAGATGGAGAAGGTGCCGTATATGCTCGTCATCGGCGACAGGGAGACGGAGGAGGGCACGGTGGCCGTGCGGAGCCGGAAGGATGGGGATCTGGGCGTGATGGCTGCCAACGACCTGCTGCAAAAGCTTCAGGAAGAGGCCGCTTCCAAGGCGTAAAGAGGGTTTGATTTGGTATGCCTGTACCGTAACGCGGTGGAGGTACTTATCAATACTGCAGCCACTCGAGCTGGATCACCAGCCCATCCCGCACATCGTAGGTAAGCTCAACGTACTGGCCGTTGCTCAGCTTTTGGTAGTAGCTGATTTTATATTCGCTGTCCGAGACCTTTTTCAGAAAGCCGGACTGCCCCATTGAGGTACGGTTATACAGCACCCGATCCCCGTTTGCGTTTGCCTCGCCCAGATGGTCCCGGAACGCGCGGGTGACATCCTCCATGCGCGTGCCGACACCGGTACCCCGGGGCCCCGAAAACGCGGAACTGCTTGTATATAATTCCGCCAGCACCGGCTGGCTTGCCGAGGGCCGCAAGACAAACACCGCGTATCCAAACGAGTATGTAAGCTTTGTGTACTCGCCATACTGGTCCGATCCATCCGGCGTCTCCGCTTGCGGCTGGCCGTATTTTTGGACAAACTGGTCACGCGTGGTCTTATAGAGCGTCAAGCCGTCCACCGTATCCTTTTCGCTCATTGAGGACTTTGGCGAGCCCGTGCCCGCAAGCTCCAGGTTAAACTCATTGGAAGCCTTTCCCTCGGCGTTGACGGCAATGGCTTTAATGATAGTCCTGCCGATGCCAAGGACAATCGGATTGTTATCGTCATACAGCTTGGATTCCGTCGTTGGCTTCGTGCCGTCCACGGTATAGTATATGGCGATTACATCCTTTCCGGCGCGAAGCCTTATCTTCGTGCCCGCGCTGTACTTGCCCGGGCCAAGGCTCGCCTTGGGCATATCCGGTTGATCTTTGATGATGGTATACATCTGCACGGTCTCGGGGCTATACATGCCGTCCTTCTCCGCCACGGCGCGGATCCGCCAGCTGCTTTCCGGCAGATGAATGGGGCCGTCGTACCGGATACCCTCCGCAATGGGAGAGTCGTTGCCAAAGGCGTAGTAGATGGTGGCACCGTCGTCCGAGCATTTCAGCTCCAGATCAATCTCCGTATTGTACCGCTTGCCGGGGAGGGATACGGTAGGCGCGGGCGGCAGCAGGCGTGAGAGCATGGACTCAAACCGCTGATCCCCCGTTTTTTCATATGCCAGCCTGACTAGCTGGATGGCTTCATAGTTGAGCGCTTTGTCGAGCATGATATCAATCACGTGCTGATACGGCTCCGGATACGCGGGATAATTGTGAATGGCGCGCGTATACATAAGCTCGGCCCTGTCCACCTGGTTGTTGCCCATATAAGCCTTGCCAAGATCCACCAGCAATTCAAGCTTGTCGGGGTCCTTTGACTGGGCGATTTCAAGCGCGTGAATGGCGCGTGAAATGGAGCCGTTTTCCATATATCGCTTGCCAACGATATGGTACGCTTCCGCGCTGGCCTCCCGGCCCATGGACGCCATAAAGACCTGGCCAATGCTGGTTTGTTTTAAAAACAGATATACGCCTATGGTGAGGATCATCACGCAAACAAACGATATGGTCAACATTCTTATCCAGTTCAGGCTCTCGCTGCCGTCTGGCACAATGGCTTGATATTCATGCCGCCGCACCATGCGAGGCCGGCCGCCTGGCGGGCCGGCCTCGCCCGCGCCCTGCTTGCGCGGCGCGGGAGGG
>WRGP01000201.1 GCA_009787135.1 Bacillota bacterium
AAACAGCGTGGCGGGTTTGCCGGCCAGGGCGGGCGGTATTTCAACAGCCCTGCGCAGCCAGACAGAACCGCTCCCTTCCCAAGGCGCGAGCAGCGGCCGCTCTTCCCAGCCGCTGTCGTCAAAAGCGGGCAGATGCCAGCCGCCCGCGAGGCCGGGGTCCGTTTGATCAATAGAATCGAAGAAGCGGGCGGTTTCCGCCGCGTCCCGCGCCTGTACACGCGCGACGTACGCGTCGTCTGCGCACTGATCGGCGCTTGCCTGAAGATCGGCGAACTCGTTCAGCATGGCGCGGCCCATCCACGCGTGGATGGGCGTGCCGCCAATGGCCGTAAGCAAAAGGCCGACGGGCGTCTTATAGCGCGCGTAGAGCCGTTTGGCGAAAAAATACCCCACGGCGGAAAAATCCGCGAGGGAAGCCTGCGACGCGCCGGCCCAACGCCCGCCCGCGAGCTCCGCCCGCGGCGCGCGGAAATCCGTGCGCTGCGGCACGATAAACTGCCGGATGTTCGGGTTTTCGCGTGTGAATTCTTCAGGGTACATATGGCGCGCGCGCCCCATGGGAAGCTGCATGTTCGACTGCCCGGCCAGAACCCATACGTCGCCCACGTACACGTCGCGGAGCGTATGCTCGTTGACCGTGAGCGTGTACGGCCCGCCGGGCGCGAGATCGCGCAGCGTGACGTGCCAGCTGCCCGCGGCATCTGGCACGGCGCGGACCGTCTGGTTTACGAAGGTGACGGTGACAGGCTCGTCCGCGCGGCCCCACAGGCGGGCTGCCGAACCGCGCTGCAAGACCATGCCGTCGGAGAATAGGGGGGAGAGGTGTACGCTCATAGGGTGTGATCCTTTCTTTGGAGCAGGCGCGCCCTCCGGGCTACCCCATAAACTCAAGCCAACGCAGGTCCAGCGCGCATCCGGGCAAAAAAATCAGCGACACGGTTTGCTCGCCCGCAATCTTTTCCCCAAGCAAAAAGGAAGCCTGCGCGTATTGGTCCGCACGGGGCAGCCTTACCATGCGGCGGGTCTCCGTACCGCCGCCCGCAAACGAAAACTGGACGGAGTTCTCGGGCAGCGCGGAACGCCAGCAAAGGCGCACGCTCGACACGCCCCTGGCGCCAAAGTTCATGTGGTTAAACGTAAGCGTCACATTGCCGGCAATGCGCTCCACCGCGCCGTCCGGCTGGACGGCAAAGGAATCGCCGTAAAGGCCGTCGCAAGCGGCGGCCAAAAGCCGCTGAAAGGCCTTTTCCTGCCGCGCGAAGAGGAAACCCTTCAAGTGCACCTTCTGGCGGAAGACGAAGCAGAGGGTGGTGACGCCTTTGAGGCGGCGGGGAAGACGGTAGGCCGCCTGCTGGTAGGTATTCCATAGGGAGCCCTTGTCATAGCGCGCCGTCATAAGGCGCTTCCCGCCCGCGAGGGGCATGCCCTCCCATATCTCAAACAGGAACGGTTCCCTGTCCAGCGGGAACAGCGGAAGCGTGAGCTCGTCGGAGCCAAAATCCCCAAAGTCAAGGTTTTCAAAACCGACGTGGCTTTCACCGTCCCGTAGCGTGCAGATACCCCGCTCGTTGCCATTGGTGAGCGCCACATTGCTCGCGGTATACAGCCCGCCGCTCACAAAGCCATACGGATCCAGCAAGGGCTTGCCATAGCCCGCGAGGGTCAGCGGAAGCTGTGAAATAAACGCGAAATGCGCGCGCCCGTTCTTGGGCGAGCAGCGCACAATCACCTCGCCATCCCCCTTGGGGCAGACCGCGGCGCTTTGGCCGTCCGGCGCGACGGCCAGCGTGCCCAGCGGGCTTTCGATGCCGGCCGCGTCCGTCAGACGCCAGTACAGGTCGCGGTAGGTGGCGTTTGGCGGGAACACCTTGGCCGTCACGGCATAGCCGCTGGCCGTAAGCTCTATTTTGCGAATGGGGATGTCCTCCCGGTCAAGCGCGGCCGTTACGGCCGGCGTTTTGCCGGGCCGCGCGCGCGAAATCGCCAGGAGCTTGCCGCTAAAAAGCCGGCGGCTCTTTGCCGTATACTGTTCATAGTCTGTGGAATCCCCGTTGTCCAGCGCCAGCAGCGTGCCGTCCGCCACGGAAACGGCAACGCGGCAATTGGCGTTTTCCACGGGGTTTCCTTCCGCGTCCACGGTGGTGATGGCCGTAAATGTCAAGTCTCCGATGGTCTCGTGCGAAAGGCGCAAATCCGCGGCGTCGCCGAAGGAACGCCTGTTTGCTTCGGCGGCAATTCGACCCTGCTCGTCGTACGCCACCGCGCGCAGCGCGCCGGGCCGATAAGGCAGCCTAAAGTCCGCCACGAATCGTTTGCCAAGTTCCGCCGCGCCGACGCTTTCGCCATTGAAGAAGAGCTCTACCCTGGGCGCGTTGGAACACACCCGAACGTCAATGGGCTGCCCCGGGGAAAAGTCCCAATAGGGGAACAGGTGGATCATGGGCGTTTTTTCAAAATCCGTCCACGCGGCTTGGATCAGATAATACGAATCCTTGGGAAAGCCCGCGGTGTCCATGTGCCCCAGATAAGCGTTTTTCGTGTGATAGGGGGTAGGCTCGCCCAGATAATCCTGACCGGCCCAGAGAAATTGCCCCAGGGAAAACGGCGCTTCCGCGTCCAGACGGAGGCATTCCTCCACGCTTTTCGCGCCCCAGCTGGTGGCGCTGTTGCCGAGCGCCGAGCATTGCAGGTCGTCGTCCGCGAGCGTGGAGACTGAAAGCGGGAAATGGTACACGCCGCGGCTCTGCACGGTGGAGCAGGTTTCGCCGCCAAAGAGGATCCAGTCCGGATGGTCCCGGTGGTGCTCGGCGTAGAGGTTTTCCGCGTAGTTATAGCCGATGAGCTTAATGATGTCCGCGCACTTTTGGGTGTTTTCCCAAGGCATATAGTTGGAGCAAAGCGTGGCCGGGGCGTGGCCCTTTGGGTCGTACCGCCGCACGAGCGCCATGAGCCGGCGCAGGGTGTCCCCGCCATTCCGCGCGTCCGCGTGCGTGTCGTATATCTCATTGCCAACACTCCAGAGGATGACGGAGGGGTGGTTGCGATCCCGCAGGATCCACGACGCGGCGTCCCGCTCGACCCATTCGTCAAAAAAGCGGCTGTAGTCATACGGGTTTTTGGGCCTGTGCCATACGTCCGTAAGCTCGGACAGGACCAGGAAACCCATCTCGTCGGCGAGGTCCATAAAGATTTTTGCGGGAGGGTTGTGCGCGGTGCGAACGGCGTTCACGCCCATGGCGCGCAAAAGCGCAAGCTGCCGCCGGATGGCGTCCGGATGCACGGCCGCGCCCAGGCCGCCCAAATCGTGGTGCAGGCAAACGCCGCGGAGCTTTACATGCCGCCCGTTCAGGAAAAAGCCGCGGTCCGGGGTGAACTCAGCCGTGCGGAAGCCAAAGCGGGTATACTCGGTATCCGTCAGGGCGCCATCCACAAAAAGGTCGGACCGCAGGGTATACAGCCGTGGATTCTCAATGTCCCATGCCTCTATCCCGCCCTCCGCGTCCAGAAGCGTGTGGCGCAGGGTGAACGGCCTGCCGCCTGTTTCCGCCTCCGCGTCCACCTCGTACGTCCACCGGCCGTCCGCCTTGGCCGTTGTGATATAGATGCCGCCGGCCGCAAAATGGCAGGCGTTTTTGACCTTGAGAAACACGTCGCGATAGATGCCCGCGCCGGTATACCAGCGCTCGCAGGGTGATTGGTAGCGCACTTCAAGCAGCAGGGTATTCGGCTTTTCCCTGCTGATATAGTCCGTGAGCTCGTGCTCAAAGGCGGTATAGCCGTATTTCCACGCCCCGGCCCTTTGGCCGTTGACATACAGCGCGGAGTCCATATACACGCCGTCGAAGTGAAGGAAAAGCCGCTGGCCTTCCGCGAGAAAGCCCGCGTCCAATTCGCGCCGGTACCAGCCGGCGCCGCTTTCATACAGGCGGTTGGTATCGGCAATCAGCCAATCGTGCGGCAGCGCGACAGGCGCAAAATTTTCAGGCTCTCCCCTGGCGAACTGCCAGCCGTCGTTGCATCGCCGCATGACGCTTTCTCCTTTTATGGGTTCGGTTTTTACATTATAAACGCGTAGCGGGGGAAAATACAAGCCTGGCGCGGCGGTTTGCGCGCAATATTTCCCCCGCATGAAGAAAACACAAAAAAACACAAAAATATACATTGACACCTTATGACGCGCTATGGTAATTTTTAATTAAATATACATTTGAATTGTAATCAGGTTCGCCAGAATCGACCCGCGCTGACCGCGGAAGTTTCGCCCGGCCGAAAGGCTTCCAAGCTTATGCAATCAAAAAGGGGTGTCGCGCTATGGATATCACGCCGGCCAGGGCCCCCAGGGCGAGGGCGCGGGAAACCATAACGTATTGGAAGCGGTATTGGACGCTGTACGCGCTTTTGGCGCTGCCCGTCGCCTTCTTTGTGATTTTTCGCTATATTCCCATGGCGTATATCCAGATCGCCTTTAAGAAGAACAACATCGTGATGAATATCTGGCAAGTGCCCTGGGCCAACAACCATGGGTTTGAGAATTTCATCAAGGCGTTTTCCAACCGGGATTTCCGGTTCGCGCTCCGCAACACCATTGGGCTGAACCTGCTGGACCTGTTGATCGGCTTCCCCGCGCCCATCCTGCTGGCGCTGCTGCTCAACGAACTGCCGTTCAGGCGCTTCAAGCGCTTTACGCAGACCATCGCCTATATGCCGCACTTCCTCTCCTGGATCATCATCTCCGGCTTGGCCCTGCAGTTGTTCGCGCCGACCAGCGGTCTGGTCAATATTCTCATCCGGCGCATGGGCGGCACCGCCGTTCCGTTTTTGGACGATCCGGGCCACTGGGTTTGGACGTACATCCTGCTGGGTGTGTGGCAGTCCGTAGGCTGGAACACGATTATTTACCTGGCGGCGCTGACGAACATCAGCCCTGAGCTGTACGAGGCCGCCTCTGTAGACGGCGCGGGCCGCGTCCGCAAGATTTGGCACATCACGCTGCCGGGCCTCCGCCCAACGATTGTGACGCTGCTCATCATGAGCTTGGGGCGTATTTTGGGCAGTGAATTTGACCGGCCCTATGCGATGGCCAATAAGCTGGTTACCAGCGTCTCCAACGTTCTTTCGATTTTTGTGTACAACAACGGCATCAAAAGCTCTCAGTTTTCTTTGACGGCGGCGGTCGGCCTGTTTCAGTCGGCTGTTTGCGTCATGTTCCTCCTGGCCGCGAACTCCTTGGCCAAGAAATTTGGCGAGCGAGGCATTTGGTAATTTTTCTGGAAAGAGGGGCGTGCGCCATGATCAAATCCAAGACGGCAAAACTCGGCGATTGGGTCGTCGTGTTTCTCTGCGTGCTGCTCATCCTGATCTGCCTCTTGCCGCTGCTCAATATCGTGGCCCGGTCGCTCAGCACGGCGACGGCGCTGGTGCGAAACGAGGTGCTCCTCTGGCCGGTGGGCTGGAACCTGGACGCGTATCAAACGGTGTTGAAGGACGCGCGCTACGTCTGGTCGCTGGAATGGACCGCGATCCTGACCGTCATCTGCACAATCTGGTCTATGTTCATGACGATTCTTTGCGCCTATCCCCTCACCTACGACCACCTCAAGGGCCGCCGTTTCTTCAACACCCTGATCATTTTAACGATGTATTTCAGCGCCGGCCTTATCCCAAACTACCTTTTGCTCAAGGATTTAAGCCTCTTGAACAACCCGCTGGTGCTCATCATCCCAAACTGCCTGAGCGTGTTCAACATGATCATCATGCGCAGCTTCTTTTATGGCATCCCCGAGAGCCTGCGCGAATCGGCCGAGCTGGACGGCGCGGGGCCGGTCCGCGTGCTCGTGAGCATCTATCTGCCGCTGTCCACATCCGTGCTGGCTACCCTTGCGCTTTTCTACGCCGTGGGGCGCTGGAACGGCTTTTCGGATGCGCTGATGTTCCTCAACAGGCGCGAGTATTACCCGATCCAGCGGCTGCTCTATGATATCCTTCACAGCAGCAACTCCTTTGAGGTGTCGACGCAGGAGGGATTCACGACCCCGGGTCTGGCGGAAACGCTGCGCATGGCCACCGTCGCCTTCGCGACCGTGCCGGTTCTGCTCATTTATCCCTGGCTGCAAAAGTATTTCATCACGGGCGTGACCATCGGCGCGGAAAAAGGCTGATCCAGGCTTCTGCACGCCGCCTTGCGGCGTGTTTAAGAAATTATACCAGAAATACAAGGAGGTTCATCATGAAAAAAGTTCTCGCTATTGTGCTCACGTGTCTCCTGCTGATGCCGCTGATCGCGGCCACCGGCGCGGCGGCGGGCAGCGACGAAATCGTGGACGGGCGTTTCGTTGAGACCAAGAAAATCACCGTCGAGGTGTATGACCGCGGCTTGGACGGCGGTAAGACCACCCCGGAGAATAACTTTTATACCGACTATATCAAAGAAGGCATGCTGCGCGACCATAACGTGGAGGTAACCTTCATCCCCGTTGATCGTTGGAACGAGACAGAGGCGATCAACAACCTGCTGGCCGCGGGAGACGCGCCGGACGTCTGCGTGACGTACAGCTATCCCACCATCCAGACCTATGCGAACATGGGCGGTGTGCTGGATATGGCCCCATATCTGGAGGAGTACAAGGATCTGCTGCCCAACCTGTGGGGTTTCCTGGGCGAGTTTAACCTCTATTATGACAGGGATCCGGAGAGCGGCACCGTGTGGGCCATTGAGGCCAAGTTGGTAAACAACGCGCGTACCAATACCTTTGTCCGTGAGGATTGGCTGGCGAAACTGGGCCTGGCTGAGCCGACCACGCTGGAGGAGTTTGAGGCGATGCTCTACGCGTTCAAGGACAACGCCGAGCTGTTGCTGGGCGAGGACGCGGACAAGATGATCCCCCTTGCCATCAGCTATGACGTGGGCTGGCGCATTGATCACTTGGTGGCGGCGTTTGTGCCCGACGATTTGAGTGACAAGGATGCGTATGTGCAGGGCTTCGACGACCGGCACTTGTTGTATCCGGGCTATAAAGAGGCCATCCGCAAGGTGAACGAATGGTATAACGCGGGGTTGGTCTGGCAGGATTTCGCGCTGTATGGAGCGGGCGATACCACCGAGATCAATCTGGAAAAGAGCGGGTTTGTCGGCGCCTTCATGCACAACTGGGATCTCCCGTACCGTGACGGCCCGGACGGCATCCATGGCGGCATGAAGACCGTTGTGGGCGAAGATGCCGCCTTCATCGCGGTTGAGTCGTTCCCAAACGACGCGGGTGCCTACCGCAAGTTCCTCTCCAACCCGATCGACCGCAAGGTGTTCTTCCCGGCGACAAACAAAGAGCCTCTGGCCTCCATGCTGTATCTGGATTGGATCACCGACATTGAGCACAAGACCTTCCTGCAGATTGGCGAGGAGGGCGTGACGCACGAGGTACTGGCGGATGGCGCGATCTCGATCATTGCCGCCACGAATGAAAAGATCATCAACTCGCAGTACAACATCGACTATACAATCACCTCCAATGGCTTGGATCTTGGCGATGTGGGGCTTCGGATGCGTTCCCTGGGCCTTGGGTATGGCGGCGTAGACGCCAGTTATATTCTCAACGCGTTTAACGCCTCTATCCACGAAGGGCGCGTGTTCGAGCATTTCAGCTGCGGCAAGATTGAGTCCGAAGAGGGCGTGGACGAGATGCTCAAGCAAAAGCGCGACGCGTTCCTGGCGCAGGCCATCGTCGCCAAGACAGAGGATTTTGATAAGGTCTTTGACGAGGGCATGGCGGACTACCTGACCTCCGGCGGGCAGGCTATCATCGACGAGCGCGCGGCCGCGTACGCGAAGTATTACGGCGAGTAAACCGGGTTATTGGGGAATACACAGCCAGGGGGACTCCGTCCCCCTTCGCTGTGTCTATTGATGAAGACGGAGAAAAAGCATGAAGTACGATACTCGACTGTGCTGGCTGCCATTCTTGGGCGATACGGTAAAGGCGGGGTTCACTACGTGCCGCGAGATGGCCGAGGCTGAGCTGGCGATTGGTTTGCGGAACCTGGGATATGAACCGCCTGTATGCGTTCTGGAAACGCCGGGCGAGGACGAGGGCTACGAAATACAGGAAACGCCGGGCGGGCTTACCATTCGTGGCGGCACACGCGGGGTTTTGTATGGCGCGTACAGCCTTATGATGCGGCTGGCCGCGGGGCAAAGCCCCTTGACGGCTTGGACGGCGCCCTGCCGCAGCCTGCGCATGCTCAACCATTGGGACAACATGAGCGGCGCCGTGGAGCGCGGATACGCGGGACGCTCCCTTTTTTTTGATAACGGAAAATTTGCCTATGACAGCCGGCGGCTTTTGCGCTATGGCCGCATTTTGGCGTCGGTTGGCATCAACACGGTTTGCATCAACAACGTCAATGTGGAAACCCCGGCCGACCAGTTGATTACGGATGAGCTGCTGCCTGAGGTGCGAAAGGTCGCGGACCTGCTGCGCCCCTTTGGCATCCGGCTGCTCATTGCCATTGATTTCGCGCTGCCCATGACCTGCGGCCTTACGACCGCGGACCCGCTGGATGGCAGCGTCCGGGGCTGGTGGGAAAAGCAGGTGGCGCGCGTGTACGCGGCCATACCCGATCTGTGCGGGTTTCTTGTCAAGGCGGACAGCGAGTTTCGGCCTGGGCCGGGCCTCTATTGCCGCAACCACGCGGAGGGCGCGCGGCCCATCGCGCGCGCGCTTGCGGCCTTTGGCGGCACGCTGGTGTGGCGCTGCTTCGTGTACAACTGCCAGCAGGATTGGCGCGACAGGCAAACGGACAGGCCCAAGGCCGCCTATGAAACGTACGCGCCGCTGGAGGGCCTCTTTGACGAGAACGTGATCCTGCAGGTGAAGTATGGCCCATATGATTTTCAGGTTCGGGAGCCTATTTCTCCGCTCCTGTATGCCATGCCAGCCACAAAAAAGGCGCTGGAGGTGCAGCTGACGCAGGAGTATACGGGGCATCAGATTGATCTGTACTACATGCTGCCCCAGTGGCAGGAGATATTGTCTGATCTGAAGGGCGCGGAGCCCCGGTACATCAGCGCGGTATCCAACCTGGGCAATGACGCGAATTGGACCGGCCATGACCTCGCGCAGGCAAACCTCTTCGCCTATGGCCTATTCGCGTGGTATGCCGTTGTGGACACGGCGGCCGTCACCCGCTGGTGGATCGCGCTCACCTTTGGAGAGGATCCGCGGGTGGAAGACGTGCTCTTGGATATGCTTCTTGCCTCGCGCGAACTCTATGAAAGCTACACCGCGCCGCTGGGGCTTGGCTGGATGGTAAACCCCAACGGCCACTATGGGCCCAGCCCCGAGGGGTATGAGTATTCCGCCTGGGGCACGTATCTGCGCGCCGACCGGCAGGGCATTGGCGTGGACCGCTCGCCAAGCGGCACGGGGTTTGTGCTCCAATACCCGCCCGATAAGGCGGCGCTGTATGGCGATGTGAAAACCTGCCCGGAGGAATTGATTCTATTCTTTCACAGGCTTTCCTATACCCACACGCTTCCAAGCGGGAAGACGCTGGCGCAGCATGTGTATGATACGCACTTTGAGGGCGCGAGGCGGGCGGAAGCCATGGCCGAAAGGTGGAACGCGCTGGAGGGCCGGGTGCCGGCCGAAGCGTTCGACAACGTGCGGGCGCGCTTTATCCTCCAGGCGCGAAACGCGCGGGAATGGCGCGATGTGGTCAACGCGTATTTCTACCGGTATAGCGGCGTCGCGGATGAGAAGGGACGGGTGCTTTATTAAGGGAATAGCGCTGTCCTGGCCATAGCGGACCATAGATAGAAAGAAGGCCGGCGGGGGCCCTTTGGGGTTATGGCGTAAAACGCCGGTCTATTTTGGCGCAGACGAAACCAAGCCCGGCCGCCTTGTCCGTATAGTCGCGGTTGCGGTGCATCAGCGTAAACTTGCCGCGGAGCGCGGGCTCGACAAGCTCGCACAGCGTGGCGAGCGGTAAATGCACGGCCCCTTTGGGCGCGCCGCTGGGAAAATCGCTTACGTCTTGGTAGGCGTGGGCGATGGTTTCCTGCCGCAGGCCATCGAGAATATCGGCGGGCAGTTCGCGCGTGTCGCCGCTGTAGTAGATGGTTTCTTTTTCGTCGCTGATTGTGTACGCGTACGCCGGAATGGCGGGCACGTGCGCTGTTTGGCGTGCCGCGGCCCGTATGCCGCGCCCGTCAAGCGCCGGGACAAGACGGTATTGGTCCGCGCTCGCGCCCATGAGCGACAGAAGCCTGGCCGCGCCCGCGTCTGGGTGCACAACGGTGAGCGTGCGCCGCAGGCGCTCCGCCGCGTACAGGATCAGCGTGCCAAGCGAGCCGCAGTGGTCCGCGTGCGTATGCGTGAGCAGCACCGTAAGCGCGCCGGGGAAGTCAGAGAGCAGGCTTGTTTTGAAAAGCTTCGCAAACAGGGTCTCCCCGCAATCAATGAGATACAGATCCTGCCCGTGCGTGAAAAACGCGCCGTTGTTGCCCAAAGCCGGGTTAAACGCGGAACCTGTCCCCGTAAAAAATAGCCGCATGGGCGCACCTCCGATCATCATTCTACAGATTTATGCCTGGGTACAGCACGGTAGGGCTTACGCTTTCAAACCGCATGGTTTCAAACAGGAACATGGCCGGCAGGTTGCGCCGCCATACCTCGGCGTTGAGGCTGCGGATGCCGTTTTGTTTCAGGAGTTCCCCCGCGTACGCGACGAGCGAGGCGGCCACGCCCCGCCGGCGGAACTCGGGGCGCGTGTACAGCATTTCCACGCGCCCTTCCGCGCCGTACGCGCTGAGGATCATTTCCCCCAGCAGCAGCCCCTCCTGCCAGACGCCGAAGACCAGAAACAGCTGTTCCTGCTGCAGGCGCATCAGCCAGTCCGGCGAGCGGGCCGTGACGGAATACGCGTTGACACGGCGCAGCAGGCTGCCTGTATCCTCATCGTTTTCCAGAACCACCGGCGCGATGGCGCACCCCACGGGGGGATTGGGCAGCCTGTCCGAATCGGACAGGATTCGCCGCATGCGGACAATGGCGTCGTCGTTTTGAAAGCCGTAGGCCTGAAAGCTGCGCAGCAGTTCCGTGTCATAGGGCTTGCAGGGCGTATAAATGCGCGCGGCCAAACTCGGGCGCTTCTGGCGAAGCTCAATGGAGCGCGCGAGCACCGCGCCCATGAGCAGGTCAAACGCGCGGTCCGTCTCGGCGCTGATGCTGATATAGTAGTTTAAGGGCCGGTCAGGCAGGACGGTATGGTTGATGTATTCCACCACCGCCGCGCTTCCACACTTCATGCCTGTTTCATCAACGGCATGAAACGCGTTCTCATAGGGAACGCCTGGCAGCGCGGTGGGGGCATATTGAATCCGTGGCAAACTGGCACACTTCCTAACGGGGAGATGTTGTGGTTTTCTTATTGTATAGGATTTGAGGGGTTCTGTCTAGGGGGTGGAAAGGGGGCGGGGGAGGGGATCATGAGCCGCCGTTTTCGGCTTGGG
>WRGP01000202.1 GCA_009787135.1 Bacillota bacterium
AAGGCGATCGGCATCAGCAGAAGCGGCTCGAATTTCTTCACGATCGCCAGATACAGCAGCAGGCAGGCTATGACGAGCATGAGCAGCTGCCCGGGGTTTTGGAATAACGAAATAATGCCTGAATCGGCGACCAGGCCCTTCAATGTTTCTACAATGTTAAATTCCATCATGGCAAACAACTCCTCACCCAACGACCGCCAGCACATCGCCTGTGTTGACGGTCGCACCCTTTGCGGCGAGCACCTCCAGCACCTTGCCGTCCACCGGCGCGAGGATCTCGTTTTCCATCTTCATGGCCTCCAGGATCATAAGAATATCGCCGGCCTTGACCTGCTGGCCAGCCTGCGCCTTTACGTCCAGGATATTGCCGGGCATGGGGCATATAACCTTCTCGCCGCCGGCGGCGGAAGGCGCGGCCGGGGTTTTACCCGGCGCGGCGGCTGGGGTGGGGGCCGGCGCGCTGACGCGGGATACGCCGCCGACTTCTTCCACGGTGACCTCATAAGAATCGCCGTTGACAGTGACTAAAAATGTACGCATGGGAACCTACCTCCTCCAAATGAATTGTGTACCGGCATGAATGCTATCGCGCCTTGACGGATGTAATCACAAAGCCGCCCTCCGGGTTTACGCCTTCCGAAGCGAGCGTTTCCGCGACCGCGCCCGTGATCGCGGCGTATAACGCGTTGTCCCCGAGCGTCAGCGTAGGGCCCGGGGTGTACTCACGATAAGGCGGCGCCACGGGCGGCACACCCCGCGCCGGTACGGATGAGGGCTTCTCCTTGGTTCCCTCGCCCTTTCCGCCCAAGCCCTTGAGCACCGTAACGCACCCGATCAAAATGATCAGGCCGATGAAGACGACGGCCATGCCGACAATGCTCACCTTCAAGCCATACCATAAAATGTCCATGTGAACGTCTCCCTTGCGATGGATTGTTTACGCTATCGCCATGCGGCGGAAAATGATTCAATGCACGGAAAAAAGACGTTTCTATAGGTTCACGGTAAAGAAAGTCCAATCCCCGCCCAATTTCCTCAATACTACATTTATCGCCTATTTCCTGCTTCCAGGGTAAGATTTGCGCAAATATTTTGCAAACAAAAAAAACCCATCGGGCTTTTTTCGCTTTATATCATATCATTGTACGTATCATGTACGCCTCTGCCCATCATCCATACCACGTCTCGTCAAACGAAAGCCCCAGCGCCCTGCCAAACGCAATGCCGAACCGAACAAACCCGACGCCTACCGCGGTGATGATGTTCCCATCCTCCACCACCGCTTCTTTCACGAGCAGCGCTTTGTCAAAGATGCCCATTCTATCCATGTCCTCCTCGTACATGCCCACCGTATAGGGCCTTCCGTTCAAAAGTCCCGCTTTGGCAAGCAAATACGGCGCCAGCGAGATCGCGCCAATCACGCACCCTTGATCCGCCAGCGCTTTGAGAAGGGAAACGCATTTCATCTCCGCATCCTCCGCCAAAAACCGCATCATGCCCGGCAGCAGTATGCTGTCGAAATCCCCGGGCCGCACCTCCTCATACACGGCGTCCGGCAGGCACATAAGCCCTGCCTCCCCCATGATGGGCTCCCGCGCCGTGCCAATCGTCACGATACGCTTTCCCGCCTGCGCCAGCACCGATAGCGCGACGGAAACCTCATATTCGCTAAATTGGGAATACAGCAGCACCGCCGTTTGTTTCATAAAGGGACGCCTCCTCTATAGGGACTTTACCTTTCGCACTTCCTCCTCCGTCAGCTCGCGCCACTGGCCTCTCTGGAGGCTGCCCAGCGCAAGCGGCCCAAACCGCACGCGGCGCAGCATCAAAACCGTATAGCCCACTGCGTCAAACATGCGCCGCACCTGCCGGTTGCGCCCTTCATGGATCGTCACCAGCAGCACGGCCTCATCGCCCGTCCTGCGGGTCACGCGCACCCCGGCCCGGGCCGTTTTCCGCCCGTCGTCAAGCGGCACACCCTCCCGCAAGCCGCGCAGCGCCTCCGCCTCCACATCTCCGCGCACCCTGACCAAATACACCTTGTCCACCTCGCGGCTGGGATGCAGCAAATTTTGTGTCAGCTCGCCGTCGTTGGTGAGCAAAAGCAGGCCCTCCGTGTCATAGTCCAGCCGCCCGACCGGGTACAGCCGTACGGGAAAATCGCGAAACCGGCTGAGCACCGTCGCGCGGCCCTCCGGGTCGCTGACCGTGGAAACCTCGCCCATCGGTTTATGATAGAGAATATAGCGCTTCTCAGCCTCCCGCAGGGCGGGCTTGCCGTCCACAAGCACCCTTGCGCCTTCCTCCACCCGCACGCCCATTTCCGTAACCACCACGCCGTCCACGGCAACGCGACCCGCCCTGATGATCTCCTCACATTTCCTGCGCGAAGCCACGCCGCACTGCGACAGATACTTTTGAAGCCTCATCCGCACAACCCCTACGACCGAAAAAATTTGTAAAAAAACAGCGCGCTCTCGCGCAGGCCCGTGGCCATCATGGTTTGCTGAGAACGCGCCACGTAGCGAAGCATATCCACCCCGCCCAGTTCAAACCCGCAGCGCGTGAAGAACTGGCACGCGCCCGCGTTAACATCCTGCGTCTCCGCCATCAGCCCATGGAAGCCTTTGGCCCGGGCCCAATCCTCCGCGAGCGCCAGCATTGCCTCGCCCACGCCCCGGCGGCGCATCGTCATTTCCACCCGGATATCGCGGATGAGCGCCAGGTTATGCTCGTAGCCCTCCAGCAGAATTTGTCCGGCCGGCTTGTCGTCCAGCCAGGCAAGGTAAATATCCTTGTCGGGATCATCACCCTCCCACGCGGGCTCCGGCATGCCGCGCCGCGTGTTCCCCACGCGCCAGAGCGCGCCCGGCAGCGCCTTGTAGTCGATCTCAAAGCCACCCTGCTTGGCGCGGACGATCACGCGCTCGCTGTCCAGCCGCCGATCCTCCACAGTCCACAGCAGCCCCCTCGTGGCGTCGGTTATCTTTCGAATCTCAATCATTGGGCCTACCTTCCTTCTGCTCTGGTATCCTGCCGCGCTCCCGCCATCAACGGCCACCGCCTCAGCCAGCGAAGCAATGCGCCCGGCTTCTTTTCAAGGCTTTCAGCCAGCACCAGCGGCCTGCGGTCCATTATTTCCTCGCCAACCCACATCGTCACCCAACCGACCCGCGCACCCGCGGGCTGCGGCGCGGCGACGGCATCGGCGATTTCACGGACCATTCTCGGCATTTCCATCTCCGTCAAAGGCGCGGAAAGCGCGCCTTGCACCACAACGCCCGCGCTCTCCGCCACGCCGTTTTCTACCGTAATGGTTCCAACGCTTTCCCCGTCCGGCAGCATCTCAACCCAGTCATAGTCCTCAAAGCACGCGTCCATGAGACGCGCGGCCTCATCAAACCAGTCGCCGCAATTCAGCGCCACCCCGACGATTTCCATCTTCTCCCGCCTGGCGCCAAACACCAAGCACCGCCCCGCCGCCTTTGTAAACCCGGTCTTAATGCCCGTCGCCCCTTCATATTCGGTGAGCAGGCGGTTTTTGTTCTTGAGCACGCGCATATAGCCGCGCCCCTCCCAGGGGATGGACGCCCGCTGTGTGGAGACGATCTCGCGAAACGTCGCGTTCCGCATCGCCTGGGCGGCGATGAGCGCTAAATCCTTGGCCGTTGTCACATGCCCGGCAGCGGGCAGGCCGTTGGGGTTTACAAAGTTTGTACCCGTTGCGCCAAGCGCCGCGGCGCGTTCATTCATCATCTGGCAAAAGCCTTCTACCGAGCCGCCGATATGTTCCGCGATCGCGACCGCGGCGTCGTTGCCCGAGGCAATGAGCAGGCCGTAGAGCATCTCTTCCAGCGTAAGCGTCTCATCCAGCCCCAGGTAAATGGAGGTGCCGGGCACGCCGTACGCGTTATAGCCCGTCTTCACCGGGGCGTCCAAATCGCCCTTTTCCAGCGCGACAAGGGCCGTCATCACCTTCGTGGTCGAAGCCATGGGCATCTGCTCGTCTTCGTTATAGGCAAAGAGCACGCGGCCTGTTTTCAGGTCCAGCACACAGGCCGCCTTCGCGCTTGTCTTTTTGTCCCGCGCTTCCTGCGCCGCAGCATCCCCTACATTATACAGGAGCGCTGCAAGGAAAAAAAGCCCCAGCATTGTTTTTTTTATTCTCATCATCGCCGCGCTCCCTTCCGTGCAGGATATGAGCGAACGGCGCGGGATATCCCTTCAACCGCATGAACCGCGGCGCGTGCGGTTGGCGGAACGGGGATAGGAACGCCGTCCCCTGGAAATTCGCGGGTTTTCCGAACAGGGATGACGCAAGGCGGAAAATCCCGGAAATTTTTCATCCGTTTGGCGGCGGAGCCATCGACACCGGATTGCACTCAAGGGGCCATGAACCCTTGCTCATCCCCGGGGGCAAGCCGTTTGACATTTCCCTTGCCCCTGCGGTATGCTGGCGGCATGAACGCGAAAACCATCATCAGCGCCAGCCGCCGTACGGATCTGCCCGCCTATTACATGGACTGGTTCCTGGGCCGTTTGCGCGACGGCTACGCCATCAGCCGCAACCCGATGAATCCAAACCAGGCGCGCCGGGTCTCCCTCCTGCCGGACGATGTGCGCTGCGTTGTTTTCTGGAGCAAAAACCCCGCGCCGCTGCTGACACGGCTTGACGCCCTGTCGCCCTATGCGCATTACCTGCAATACACGCTCAACGCCTACGGGCGGGATATTGAGCCGGGCATGCCCTCCCACAGCGCGCGCGTCGGCGTCTTCAGCCGTTTGGCGGACGCGCTGGGCGCGGAACGCGTGCGCTGGCGGTATGATCCAATCCTGTTCGCGCCCGCCTACGGCCCCGCGTATCATGTGGAGGCGTTCGCCCGCACGGCACGCGCGCTGCGCGGTTACACGCGATGTGTTACCGTTAGCTTTTTGGATCTATATGCCAAAATCCACAAAAACGTCAAAACGCTCTCCCTGCGCCGGCCAGACGAAGCGGAGGCCGCTTCGCTTCTGAAGCGCTTCGCTCAAATCGCCGGCGAAAACGGGCTGTCCCTGCGAACCTGCGCGGAGGCGGTGGATTACGGCGCCCTGGGCATTGGCCGCGGCCGCTGCATCGATCCGGCGCTCATCGGGGCCCTGACAGGGGAAGCCATGCCGCTTCAAAGGGATAAAAATCAACGCCCGGCCTGCGGATGCGCGCCAAGCGTTGATATCGGTATGTACCATACCTGTCCCCATGGATGCGCGTATTGCTACGCCAACTTCAGCCAATCCGCCGCCTTGCGCGCCCGCGCGCGGCACGACCCCGCCGCCCCTTCGCTTTTCCGGCATCAAGATAAGGGCGAATCCATCTCCAGCCCTGGCATCTTTGCCTGACTGCCGCCGGACGCGCTGAGCACATCCTTGATTTCACCCAGCACCTGCGGGAGCAGTTCCATGACACGGTCCACCGGCGTGGAATAGTTCGTCGGAATCATTTTGACCTGGCCGTCCGACACGACCAAAAAGCCCATCGGGTATACGGAGACGCCCGCGCCCGTGCCGCCCGCGAACGGAACCGTATCCTGTTCCGCGGCGCGCGCCGCGCCCTTCTTTTCTTCCGTGTTGTATTCGCCGCCGCCCGCCACAAAGCCAAACGATACCCGCGAAACCGGGATCACCGTCGTGCCGTCAAGGGCTTGCACCGGGTCGCCGACCACCGTGTTGACGTCAACCATATCCTTGATGTTCTCCAGCGTGGTTCCCATCAGACTTTCAATGGGATGCCTGTCCATTTGCGATCTCCACCTTCCTCTTCATCGGCCGCCTGACCGAAAGGGTTTTAGCGCCCGCACGGATAATATCCCCACCGCGGAAGGAGAGTATGCAGCGGATGGAAAGCACGAAAAACGGGCGGTTAAATTCAGGCTTCACTTTCGCGCGCAGGCCCACGGTGGAACCGGCCGCGCCAAGCAGCGCGGAAAGCATGCCTGTCAGCAGCGCGGTTGAATACGCGTCGCCCGTGCCAACGCGGCACACGGCGGACGCTTTTGACCATTGCGCGCCTTCAAAAAGATGATAAAAAAAGAAAAATAAATCCCGCATGGAAAGCCGAAACGGAATTTGGGGGCCGTTGAGTATGTCCCGCAGCATGGCCCGTGGAATCGGCCCCCGAAAGCGCAGGCAAATGCCGTACACGTACAGGGCAACGGCGAATGACGGCTTGCCGCCCACGTCCACGCGCAGCGACAGGCGCATGGGCGCGGTCGCCAGCACCGCGGTGATCAACGCGATCCACTCCAGCAAAAGAAAAACCTCCCCTATTCGGGAAGTATTTCCTTATTCGCTTGGTCTGATACCCACGGCGAACGCATGAAGAGAGTGAAAAAACAGATAGCAAAACACCCTTCCGCCGTGAGGCGAAAAAGGAGGGATGCGTAACGGATTTTTCCCTTAAGCCCAGGGCCTACGAGGCAGAGCCGCCTAACGCTCCCTCTTGCGCCTCCGATGCGTGAGCGGCCTCATCCGTTTGCGCGAAATCTTGCGTCTCTGCCTCTTCCGCTTCCGCCCCGGCGGAAAAATCAATCCGCGGCAGCTCTTGCAAAGAGCCAATCCCAAAGTGGCGCAAAAACAGATCCGTAGTCACAAACAGCGTCGGCCTGCCGAGCGTGTCGCGCTTGCCGGCCTCCGCGATCAGCCCCTTGGTGAGCAGCGACTGCACCGAATAATCACACTTCACGCCGCGCACGGCCTCCACATCGCCGCGCGTGGCCGGCTGCCGGTAGGCGATGACCGCGAGCGTCTCCATCGCGGCCTGCGAGAGGTTCTGACGCTGTACGGGCCGCAAAAGCCTTTCGACGTACGACGCGTACTCCGGCCGTGTCGAAAGCTGCACTCTCCTGCCAAAGCGGAGCAGCCGGATGCCGCGCCTGTCAAATTCATAGCCGCCGCCAAGGGCCTCCAGCGCCTCCTGCATTTCAAGGGGCGTAACGCCCAGGGCCATGCGAATGGCCTCTTCTTCCACGGGCTCGCCCGCCACGTACAGGATCGCCTCCACCGCGCCCATCATCTCATGCTTGTCCATGCTTTATCTTTCTCTCGCTCAGTATCATTTCGCCAAACACCCGCGTTTGCTCCAAGCGCAGCCTGCCCAGGCGCAAAAGCTCTAAAACGGCCATAAACACCGTCACGACCTCGCCCGGCGTCGGCCGCTCCGGGAACAGGGCGTCAAAGGCGCACGGCCCCTTGCGCAGCCGCGACGCCACGGAAAACATGCACGCCTGTACGGACAGCTTCTCGCGCTGGATTTCCCGCGCGGGCGCTTCCTTGTCGGCCTCTTCCTCTATGGCGCGCGCGAGCACGCGCCGCATGGCCTCCTGCAGCCCTTCCAGCGTCAGGTTATACAGTTCAAACACGGGCGGCGGCAGGGGTATTTCCTCCGGCAGCTTTTCGAACATGCGGGCCGCGGCCTTTTCAAACGCCTGCATCTGATCCACACCCTGCCGCAAGGCCGCGTATTCGTTTAGCCGGCGGATCAGCGCGTCTTCGGGCGATTCCCCGCCCTCCTCCGCCTTAGGCGGTTTGGGCAGCAGCGCGCGGCTCTTGATCTCCAAAAGCGCCGCGGCCATGGTAAGAAACTCGCTGGCCGTGTCCATATCCAGCGAAGAAATGTCCTCCATGGACCGCAAATACTGCTCGGTAATTTCGGAGATGAAGATATCGCATATGTCAATCTTCGCCCGGCTGATCAGGTGCAGAAGCAGGTCCAGAGGGCCGTTGAATTCCTTGAGGTGGACGGTGTAGGCCATGACGGTCAGCTCCCCATGAGCGCGCCGACGATGACCAGCACGGCGGATTGCACCCCATTGGCCAGAAAGAGCATCACCTTGCCCAGCACCCCGGTATAGGAGAGGATCAATACCGCCGCCATGCCGGCATTTGCCATCTGGCGGCTGACGTAGAGATTGTCTTTCTTGAGGATCAGATCGTTCAAAACGTGCGAGCCGTCCAGCGGCGGGATGGGCAGCAGGTTGAAGATGGCGATGTAGAGGTTGACCATGGCGATCTGGCTTGTCAGGCGCACCGCCCAGAGGATGCCTGGGTTTGCGTAAAACTCGCTCCACTCCGTGCCGTATCCGGCCAAGATATAGTTGATAAAGCCATCCTTGACGCCAAGCATCTCCCGCAGCGAATACGCGCGGAGGATTTGCGGATGCCATAAAGCGTTGTTGAGGGCCGCCGCCAGCACCGTAAAGGCAAGGAACAGGCATAGGTTCATCGTGATGCCCGCGATGGACACCAGAAAATCATCGCGATGCGGCTTTTTAAAATAATTGGGGTTAACGGGCACGGGCCTGGCCCAGCCAAACCCGAAAAAGAACATCAGCAGCGCGCCAACAGGATCCAAATGCCTCAGCGGATTTATCGACAGGCGGTTCATCATCTTCGCGGTTGGATCGCCCAGGCGGAACGCCACGTACCCATGCGCCCACTCGTGGAGAACCAGGGCGATGAGCACAGCCGGAACCCTGTACAACGAATACTCAAAAAACCGCAAAGGATCCTGAAACAACATATCTAACAGTGAAAACAAAGGAAATCTCCTCTCCGCGGCAGCCACTCACACGCGGGCGAACGGCCGTCACTCAAACCTCTGTAACCCGCGCCCGATCACGGGCAGCTCAAACGCCAACCCGCGATAGGCAAAAAACATCATGCGCACGCGCAGAAGCAGCACCAGCAGGGAAGCCGCCCAGAAGGACACGACGCAAAGAAGGTACAGATAATACCCCAGCACAGGGATCCAGCCCAGCAGCGCGCTGAGGATCCAGCATGCCATACCCGCGCCCAGATGGATCGCGCCCAGGCCCACGGACTGCACGGAAAACCGCCGAATGGCACGGCTGCGCTGGTCCGCGAAGCACAGAAACAGCGCGAACAAGGCGGACAGGGAGGCGATGGTGCTCGTGAGGTTGACCGCCTGGCTGGTGGATATGACGGCACGCTCCCGCCCCGCATGCTCCTCCACAGCAGGAACCTCCTGCGTTTGTTCAAATCCCTGATCGTACACGTTCACACGCTCCTTCCTTATATATTCTGCCAAGCGTATTGTGTTTTACCGCTTTGCGCCTTTTGTACCCTTCGCGCCCAGCGAGACGCTTGTAAGAATGCTGGAATCATACGCGAAAACCGCGCGGTTCTTCTCCGCGTGGGCGGTAAACGCCAGCTCCACCAGCTTGTCGATGAGCTTCGGGTACGAAAGCCCCAGCGGCTCCCACAGGTAAAACGCGAGCGAGCCGGGGATGGTGTTGATCTCCCCGACATAAATATCCTCGCCCTCCAGCAGATAATCAATGCGGACGACGCCCTTGCAGTCAAGGCTTCGAAAGATTTCGCGCGACAATTCCTGCACGCGCTTTGTCTTTTCCGCGCCGATGGGCGCCGGGATCCGGCGCGCCAGCGAGGCCATGCCGCCTGCCTGCTTCGCGCCGCCGCTCTTTTCACCGCGTAAATATTTCTCGTCAAAGGTCAAAAATTCCTCCCACCGCACGGGCATTTCGCACACGGAGGCCGCAATATCCTCGCCAAAGCCCAGCACGGAGCAGTTGACCTCCACGGGATCCTTCACGCCCCGCTCCACAATCACCCGCCGGTCATAGGAGAGCGCCACCTGAATCGCCTCCTCAAGCGCCTCCCCGGTTTCCACGCGCGAGATGCCGATTGAGGAGCCCAGGTTCGCGGGTTTGACAAACAGCGGATATGGCAGCGTATCCTCCGCCTTTGCCCGCACCGCCTGAGGATCCCGCTCCCACTCGTCGCGGGTGAGCCAGACGTATTCAAGCACCCGAAAGCCGCAGCCTTGAAACAGCATGCGCATGGCGATCTTGTCCATGCCCACGGCCGAGCCGACGACGCCCGACGACGTATACGGCACGTTCATCATTTCGAGCAGGCCCTGCAGCGTGCCATCCTCACCGTTGAGGCCGTGCAGCGCCAGCAGCGCCACGTCAACGCGCGCCGCCACGGCCAGGGTATCCCCGCCGCCCAGAAGACCTTTTTTGCGCGCAATGGTCAGCAGCGCGCCGGAGCCGGGCGTTACGTCAGGGTACACCCGCGCGACGCCCGGCGCGTCCGGCTTAAAATCCCGCAAAAACTGCAAGCGGCGAAGCGGCTCGCCCGTATACCACGCGCCGTCGCGGCCGATGTACACGGGGATCACCTCGTACTGGGTTGTATCCACCGCGTCCATGCACTGCAGCGCCGTGACAATGGATACGTCATGCTCGCACGCGCGGCTGCCAAAGAAGACCGCCAACCGAAGCTTTTCCATGGGAGAACCTCCTCTCTTACTAGCCATTTACGATCGATTGATATCACTCCTGATAGTGATCCGGCAGATCGTTTTCATACAGCACCACATCGCCGGGCCGCAAAATCTCCGACAGCCGCGCCGTGGCCTCGTCCAAGCTGCCGACCACGCGCAAATTTTCCTCCGCAAAGCCCTTGGCGCGCAGCCCCTCGGCAATCGGCGCGGTATGCCGCCTGCCGACCAGCACGGCGATGTCCACCCGCCCCATCATATACTCGCCAAAGGCGCGGTTATACGCTTCCTCCTCCGCCCCAAGCTCCACAAACCCAGGCGTGACGATGATCCGCCGGCCCTCAAACCCGGCGAGCACATCCAGCGCGGCGTTCGCGCCCACGGGGTTCGCGTTGAACGCGTCGTCAATGACGGTCACGCCGTTCCCGCCGCCGAGCAGCTCCAGCCGGTGTTCGACGGGCTTTGCTTTGGAGACACCCCGGCTGATGGTCTCCAGCTCCATGCCCAGCACGCGCGCCAGCGTGCACGCCAGCAGCAGATTGCTGATGTTATGGCTGCCCAGCAGCTTCGTCTGGCAGCGCGCTTCCGTCTCGCCGTCGGTCAGCGTAAAGCGGCTGCCCAGCGGCCCTACTTCGATGTCCTTCGCCTGGAGCCCAAGGCCCTCGGCCCGTTGCCCCGCCAAATGCTTCGCGCCCCCGTATTTTTCATACAGCGCCTCACATAGCCCCCCATCCGCGCCAAACACCATCGCGCCGTCCGCCGGAATCGCGCGGGCCAGCTCAAACTTTTCGCTCGCGATGTTCTCCTGCGTGTGAAACGTCTCCAAGTGCTGCGGCCCTACGGACGTGAGAATCCCATAGCGGGGGCGCACGAGCCTGCACAGCAGGCGGATATCCCCCCGGTGGCGCGCGCCCATCTCCGCGATGAATACCTGATGATCGGGCGCGAGCTGCTCCCGGATGATCTTTGTCACGCCCATGCTGGTGTTAAAGCTGCCCGGCGTGGCCAGCACGCGGTATTTTTCAGAAAGAATGGTTTCCAGCATGAACTTGGCGCTCGTCTTGCCGTAGGAACCCGTGATGCCGATCTTGATGAGCTCCGGCATGGCGTCCAGCCGCCGCATGGCGTCGGCCAGGTACAGGCGCTGGATCAGCTTTTCCATGGGCAGCGCCAGCAAGGCGGCGGCCGCCAGCCATAGGGGCGCGGCGGCGGGCAGCAGCAGCGGGGCGGAAAGGCTCCCAAAGCCATACACAAGCAAGGCGGAGATGCCAAGCGCCGTGACGGCCAGTACGGCCGCCAGCCGCTTCACGCGCGCGGTCACGACCAGCGGCTTCTTGGCC
>WRGP01000203.1 GCA_009787135.1 Bacillota bacterium
CAGAACCGGAGACGCCGGCGGAGCCGGAAACGTCCACAGAACCGGAGACGCCGGCGGAGCCGGAAACGTCCACAGAACCTGAGACGCCGGCGGAGCCGGAAACGTCTTCGGAACCGGAGACGCCGGCGGAGCCGGAAACGTCTTCGGAACCGGAAACATCCTCGGAACTTGAAGTGTCTATGGAATCAGGCGTCATGGCCGCTATAGCGTCATGGCTAAAGCCAACCATTCGTATCGCCTTGCGTGCGGACGTTACCACCGTGCGGCCTGACGAGACCGTTACGCTTACGGCGAAAACCACGGATATCCCTTCCGGCTATCCTCTGCCCACCGGCGTTGTACAGTTCACCGAAGGCACGATGGTCCTTGGTACCGCGTCCTTTACGGCTGCCGGGGAGGCGAAAATCACATGGAAACCAGACACGGCTGGAACGTATATCGTAAAGGCTGTATATATTCCTGACGCGGGCGGTGATATATACCGGGCAGCCTCCCCCGCCTCCATTGTCATTACGGTTACAAGCAGCGTTATAACGATTCAGGCCGGCATGGTGTCCTTTACCCCCGTAGCGGGGTATACCGGCAAGCTGATTACGGCGGCTGACCTTGGGCTTACCGTTACGAACAGCGGAGGCTCCGTGCTTATGGAGGGCACGGATTATAGCCTTGTTATCCAGCCGGCTTTCGCCATCGGGGGGCCGTATACCATCACAGTCAAAGGCATGGGCAACTACACCGGAACCGTTACCAAGACTTTCACCATCGGAAAGGCGACTCCGAGCGTAGTGTTAACGGTGCGCGGCGGATACAATGGGATTCCGGCACGCATGTCGGTGAGCGTCGTCGGCACGGTGGGCGGCGTGGTGCCGACCGGTTGGGTGGAAATCCGCGCGGGCAGGGTGGTATTGACCCGTGCGCGGCTGGACCGGCACGGCGACGCGACATTTGTCTGGGACGATGTGCTCTTGGCAGATTACACGCTCGCCGCGTATTATTTGGGCGATATGTACTATACTCCTGCCGAAAGCAACAAGGTCAGGCCCAACGGCGGCGGGAAGTACGATGATGCCCGCTACAAAGTGAGCGTCGGGCTGCAGGCGTCTATGAACAAAAACAACAAGGACGCGACCTTGACCGCGACCATCACGGGCGGCTTGGGGAGAGACAGATATTACAAATACGATCATCAATGGTACAATACGTATAGCTATGGATACGGAAATCCCTATGGTTGGAATGGCTATGATCCTTACGGAAGCCGGCTGAATTACTATGGGCCCACGGGCAACGTAGCGTTCTACGCGGGCAACACGTACCTGGGTACCGCCAAGCTGGCTGACGGCAAAGCGACGCTAACGTGGAAGGCCGTGCCCACGGGCTCACATAACATCATCGCCATATACTATGGCGATTGGTGCCATTGGTCCGGGCGGGCAAGCGTCACGCTCACGCGCAAGGCGTCCTCCCCATCCTCGGGCGCAAAGAGCGTTGTTCCCTCTGTGTCCATAAATGTAAAGGACAAGATTGTCCTTCGCGACGCGAGCGATACCGTGCTGGACACGTACGACACCTCGAAGATGACGATGTTTGACGGTGTCCTTGCCGTGGAAACAACGCGAAACATGGACTATTACAGCTTCTCCTTCCCAATGACGCAGATGAGCAGCCTGGCCGGCATCTCCGACGGGTATTATAACCTCATAACGCCTCTGTTTAATTTCTATGTACCCTATAACCTTCCCCTTGGCATGGAAGGGCTGGCGGAATACATGAAGGCGAAGGGTCTTCAAAACGGCGACGTGGAGCTGCGCGTATCCATCCGCCGGATAGGTGCCAGTTCCATGAGTTCACTCACCCTTGCCTTGGGAAGCACGAGCATGACGTTGAGCGATTTCTTCCGCGTTGAGGTGGCGCTATACGGCACAACCGGCGTAAAGTATGATTTTGTGCCTAAACTCTTTGATTCGCCAAGCCATCTGCTGCTGCCGGGCCTGATGACCGCCAGTTCCGCGTTCGTGTACGATGAGGCGGACAAAGAGATGTCGCCTGCCGGCTTGGGGTACACGGATGGCGGGGTCATGATAACGGTAGAACAAAACGGCGTCTATGTGGCTATGGAGGATGACGGGAAAGGATAAATCATCATGCCGGGTGGGGACGGCTATGCGCGTCCCTTATGGGGCTTCGCGTTGCGGAGCCCTTTTTCTTATGGTTGACCAATCCCTGAATATGCCGGAATACAGGCGTGAGTAGATTTTTATGCACATTGACATCAGACAGTATGTAGGTGTAAAATAAAGATAAAGATTTGTTCCGACGGCATGGCATCCGCCCATCTGCCAGCAGGCTTCGAAAAAGGGGAAATGACGCGTGAAAACCATGCGGAAGGGTCATGCATCCGCCGTTCGGTCCCGCCTTACGTTCTACGAACGCATGGAGCCCTATCTTTTTTTAGCACCCGCGCTGCTTATTTTTTGTGTTTTTTTAATCTACCCATTTGTACGCACGAATTACCTAAGCTTTTTCCTTACGGACAAATATGGACAGGCAAAGGTCTTCTGGGCGTTTCGCAATTACACCGATATCTTTAAGGATAAGTCCTTCTGGATCAGCCTGAAGGTCACGTTCCGGTTTGTGCTGATGGTCGCCTCGGGTGGTCTCATCGTAGGGATGATCACCAGTTTGCTAACGGTAAAGAAATATATTGGCAACGCCTTTGCCGGCGCGGTGTACGCGATGCCGGTGGCGATCGCGTCGGCGGCAGCCTCCATGTCGTTTAAAATGATTCTGCACCCGACCAACGGCCTGCTCAACATCCTGCTGGGTACGAGCATTAACTGGACGGGGAACGCGAACTGGGCGCTGTATTCCGTCGCGGCCATGACCATCTGGCTGACGAGTGGCATCAACTTTATCTTTATCAGCGCAGGTCTTCGCAACATAGCCGACGACCTGTACGAGAGCGCGGCGATCGACGGCGCGGGTTACTGGCGTAAGCTTTGGCATATTACGCTGCCGGGCTTGTCGCCGACGCTGTTTTTTCAGATCATTATCAACATCATCGGCGCGTTTCAATCCTTCAGCCAAATCCGCCTTTTAACCAGAGGCGGCCCGGGCGACGCGACGAACGTTATTGTCTACAATATCTACAAAAACGCGTTTGAAAACTTCCGTTTCGGGACGGCGGCGGCGTTGTCGGTGATCCTGTTTATCATTATCATGGGGATTACGCTGATGCAGTTTAAAATGGAAAAAAGGAGCGTGAATTACTGATGAAGACAGCGCGTAAGGTGCTTGGCAACGTGGGCAGATTTTCTCTGAACCTGCCTATCCTTCTCATTATCCTTGTCCCGCTTTTGTATACGCTTTCTATCAGCGTCATGCCCCCCAGCGAGATTTACCGGAATCGGCTAATCCCATCGTCGCTCAACCTTTCTAACTATATCAACGCTTTTACAAACCCGAATTACCACTTCCCCCGGTTCATCCTCAACTCGTTCATCGTCTCCGCGTCCGTCATGCTCGGGCAGATGATCACCTGCTCACTGGCCGCGTTCGCGTTTTCGTTTCTGGAATTTCGCGGCAAGCGCGCGCTGTTCATTTTGATCCTGGCGACGATGATGGTGCCTGGGGAAGCGACGATCATCGCCAATTACCTGACAATATCCCGCTGGGGTTATCTGGACAGCTATCAGGCGCTGATAATGCCTTACCTGACATCCGCGATGGGTATTTTCCTCCTGCGGCAGCATTATCTAACGTTCGCGAAGGAGTTGCATGAGGCCGCGCGGCTGGACGGCTGCAACAACTGGCGGTTTTTGCTATCCATCGTCGCACCGCTGTCACGGCCGGCTTTGGGCGCGCTGGGAGCATATGTGTTCCTAAACACTTGGAATCAATATATGTGGCCGCTGCTGGTGACGAACACCCATAAATACCGCACGGTACAAATCGGCATCAGCATGCTTTATGATATCGACGCGCAGTCGCTGGGGTTGATGATGGCCGGGGTCATCATCGTCATTGTGCCGTCGCTATCGATTTTCGTGTTCATGCAGCGGCAGCTGATCAACGGCCTGATGGCGGGCGCGGTCAAGGGATAACATTGGCTTCCACACGCTGGGTGTGGGCGTGTCAACAATATTAACACAACATAAGGAGAGGTGACCATGAAAAAGAAACTGTTAAGCCTGGTTATGCTAGTGGTGATGGGCCTGTCGGTGGTTTCGTTTGCGGGCGCGCAGGCGGCTCCGATAGAAATCGTCTTCTGGCACTCGATGGGCGGTGTAAACGGCGAAGCCATCACCAAGATGGTCGAGGATTTTAATGCGTTGTATGAAGGCAAAATCAAGGTAAACATGGAATTCCAAGGCACCTATGACGACGCGATCGCGAAGATCATGGCGGCCGGGATGAGCGCGCTGCCGGTTGACGTCGTGCAGATCTACGATATCGGCACCCGTTTCATGATCGATAGCGGCTGGGCCAAGCCGATGCAGGCGTTCATCGACGCGGAAGGTTACGATATCACGCAGATCGAGCCGAATATCGCGGCGTACTACACCGTTGACGGAAGGCTATACTCGATGCCGTTTAATAGCTCCACGCCGCTGCTGTATTACAACAAGGACGCGTTCCGAGAGGTAGGGCTGGACCCAGATGTTCCGCCGAAGAACTTTGATGAGATCCTGGAAATGGCCCGAAAACTGGAGGTCCGGGATGACGCGAACAACCTCACCCGTTCCGGCTTCGGTATGGGCAACTATGGTTGGTTCTTCGAGCAATGGGTCGGCAAGCAGGGCAAGGCCTATGTCGATAACGGTAATGGCCGCGGCGAAAAACCCGCCGCCAAAGTTGTATTCGATGAAAACGGCGCTGGCAAGGATATCCTGAACATCTGGCACAAGTTCCTGGTGGAAGAAAAGGTGTTCGACTACCTCGGCCAGGGCAATGACAACGCCAAACAAGCGTTTATTTCCGGCAATATCGCGATGACGCTGGAATCTACCGCGGCGCTCAAGTCGCTGCTGGTCAACATCGGCGACAGCTTCGAGCTGGGCACGGGCTACTTTCCGAACATAAACGCCGGTGACGAGGGCGGCGTATCCATCGGCGGCGGCTCGCTATGGGCACTTGCCTCCGGCGATGAGGCAAAGGAGGAAGCGGCCTGGGAGTTCATCAAGTACATGATCTCGCCGGAGGTGCAGGCCTTCTGGAACGCACAAAGCGGCTACTTTCCGATCACCGTCGCGACGCATGATCTCGACGCATTTAAAGAGAATATCTTGAAATACCCACAGTTCCAGACCGCGATTGATCAGCTGCACGACACGTCCGCGGAATATGTGGGCTCGTTGCTGAGCGTGTTCCCTGAGGCGCGCCAGCTCGTGCAGACGTATACCGAGAAGCTGATCCAAGGCGAGATGGACGTAGACGCCACTGTGGCGGGATTGGCGGAGAAGATCAACAGCGCCATTGAAATCTACAACCTGACGAACTGACAAAAATAATGACGGGCCACCACTTGAAGTGGCGGCCCGTCATTTTATGTATGCGCCCGGCTTGCCGCCATCAGCGAGGCCCGGCTGGAGCGCACCGCCAAACGCGTGAAGATCAACCGGTTCCTGCAATCGCTGGCGCGGTATGGCGGGTAACTTGCCTGGGTAGCGGAAGAATGGTACGAAACACCAGACGATTTGCCAGCATCAATACAAGCATATGTCAGCCCGAATACCAACTCGGCCGTCGCGGGTGTTTGTGGAGAGAATCATTCTAGAAATCAAGCGCTGATGTAGACTTTGTTCTTGGGGTATGTTATACTGCGTCATGTTGGTTTCGTTTTCGGCACTGGCGGCCAAGAGGCCGGGCGCATGGGAAAATTTGTCTTTATGTAGGCTGGAGGAGAAATTGTCATGAGTTTTGCAGTTGTAGGATATTTTGATGAAAACTCTGATAAAGCGATTAAATCTTTATGGAAAGGTATGGCTGATTTAAATGTATGTAATTACCTGATTAACTCAGCGAATAATCCTCATATAAAGTTTGCAATCTTCAATGAGCTTGACGTTGCGTCTGCTGAAAAAAGCATTCATTTGCTAACTGATAAAATTCAAAAAATAAGTGTCCATTTTAAATCATACAGCTTTTACCCTAATGATATGCCTTTTATTTGCATAGATATTGCGGTCTCACTACCCATACTCAAGCTACAGTCAGAAATACAAAATAGTTTTGATAAAAATGCGATAAAAGATGAAAGGGATTTCTTTGAACAAGGAATATGGAAACCAGACTGCCAGCTAACACGCGCCTTTGACAGATCAAAACTCGCTAGTGCCATAAACTATCTGTCTGAAACGCAGTTGCCTTTTGATGGAGTACTTGAGCGAATAGGATTGATTGAGTTTTTCCCGGCTAAGCAGCTTTTTTCGTATAACCTTTTATAAACTGTGAAGATGGAAAATGACCAAGCGGCCATATGTGGAAATTTCTATACTGTGGAGGGAAATTATATTGGGAAAAACATTTTTCCGAAAGGCGGTAAAAGTATTGATGATTGCGCTTTGTGTCATCCTTGTTTGCCTGGTAGCGATTCTCGTTTATTTTTTAGCCAAAAGCCCGGGCAAAGTTCCACAGTTTCTTGATGAAAATGGGAATGTTCGTGAAAACAGCGTTTCAGAAAAGATATGGGTAAATATAAATGATGCACAACAAGGTATGTTCATAAGGGGCGAGGATGTTAGCAAGCCAATTTTATTGTTTGTACATGGCGGGCCTGGTATGCCGCAATACTTTATGTTTGATAGGTATAAAACTGAACTTGAGAAGCATTTTATCGTATGTTACTGGGAACAACGCGGAGCCGGGCTTTCTTATCGTTCGCCTATGTCGGGGGAAGATATAACCGTAGAGCAGCTTGTATCCGATACAGCCAGTGTCGCAAAGTACCTGTGTGAGCGTTTCGGGCAGGATAAAATATATCTGATGGCTCATTCGTGGGGATCATTTATCGGTATACAATCCGCCGCGGCTAATCCTGAATTATATCATGCTTATATAGGCATTGGCCAAATCTCAAGCCAAGCAAAATCGGAAATTATTGCGTATGATTATATGCTGGAAAGATATATTGAAAATGGCAATACAAGAAGAATTAACGAACTTAAAAAATATGATATTCATAACAGCGTGACAGCTCTACATGACTTTTCTACTTCCGCATTGCGCGATACTGCAATGCACGAACTTGGCGTTGGCAGCATGCGTGATATGAACTCTGTAATAAGCGGAATTTTCTTTCCCGTAATGAATTGCAGTGCGTATACGCTAAAGGAAAAAATAAACATATGGATGGCTAAATTTTTTCTTAACAGCCATACAAATCTGCATCAGGATCTGATGGATGCCGACCTGTTCATGGCAATCACAGAGGTTGCGGTTCCTGTCTATATTATTGCCGGGCGTTTTGATTATACGGTCAATTATGCTTTGCAAAGAGAATATTTCGATAAAATCAATGCACCGCTAAAAGGCTTTTACACATTTGAAAACTCCGCGCACAGTCCTATTTATGAAGAGCCGCAACGATTTACTGAAATAGTAGTAGATGATGTACTCAATGGTAAAGTAACCCATGCTGACCGATAAGCAATGGGTGCTATATAGAATCTATTCAGCGTTATTCGCAGATTATTTTATAAATCCATTGATTTTCAACGGCTCTCCTGTTAAAATTATGAAAAAGATAAAATTCGGCAAAGTTTGCCAATCTAATTTTTATAAAGGGGAAAAATGTATTGGTTACGCTGCTTTCATTTGTCATTCCATGTTTCAACGAAGAGGAATCTCTTCGCCTTTTGTATGAGGGTATTGTCAGGCATACGCCCTGCCCTTATGAGATACTTTTTATCAACGATGGCTCTACGGACGCTTCGGCGGACATTATCAAACAGCTGCGTCAAGCGGATGAAAATGTACACTTGATCTCTTTTCGAAAGAATATGGGCAAATCCGCGGCGCTGCAGGCAGGCTTTCAAACCGTGAAAGGCTCGGTCGTGATCACCATGGACGCGGACTTGCAGGATGAGCCAACGGAAATTCCCCGCTTTCTTGAAAAAATCCAAGAAGGCTACGATGTGGTATCGGGCTGGAAGGTACGCCGTTTGGATCCTTGGGAAAAGCGGCTGCCTTCCAAGCTGTTCAACCGGGTGGTCTCCGCGCTGTCGGGCGTGAAGCTGCATGATTTCAATTGCGGTTTTAAAGCATACCGCGCGGAAGTGGTCCGGCAAGTAAACCTGTATGGAGAGTTGCACCGGTTCATTCCCGTGCTTGCATACAGAAATGGATTTTCCATTGCTGAAATTGGTGTAAAACACAATGAGCGTAAATTCGGCAAATCAAAATTTGGGCTGGAGCGATATTTGCGGGGGCTGTTTGACGCGATGACCGTTTCCTTTCTGAGCAAATACCATCTAAAGCCCATGCACTTCTTTGGAAGGTTTGGGTTTTACAGCACACTCGCCGGCGCGCTGCTCCTTGTGTATCAGACAATTGCCTGGCTTTGCGGTCAGGCCATCGCGGGCGGGTTTTGGCTTTCGCTTGGCCTGCTTGTCTTGGGCATCCAGCTGTTTTGCGCGGGGCTGATGAGCGACATGATCGTTGAAAAAACCTTTCATAAGCGGTATTTCGAAAGCTATGTGAAAGAACAGATGTGACGCGCTGCCTGGTATTGATAGGAAGGGTGATTCCAATGAGAAAGCTGTCGCCGCGTCTTGTTTCTATAGCGGAAAAGCTGGTAAACAGGGAGACGCTCCATTACCTTTTCTGGGGGTTGTTGACCAGCGCGTATAACATCGGCGTGTTTCAATTGCTCCTTTGGCTGGGCGTTGACTACAGGCCCGCCAACCTCTTCGCGGTGATCACAGGCAAAATTATCACGTACCTGACCAGCAAATTTTTCGTATTTCAAACACACTGTGAAAGCAGAAAGGCTTTGGCGCGTGAGATTGGGCGCTACACGTTGGATCGCGGGGTTACCATGTTCGTGGACTACTTTGGCCTGATCGCGCTGACGAACTGGCTTTCGATAAACCCGGCGATCGGCAAGTATATTACGGCGGCGGTGGTGATGGTACTCAATTATGTCCTGGGCAAATTTCACGCGTTTCGAAAGCAGGCGCTCGCTGCCTGACAGGCCAGAATAGATACTTTCCAAAAAAGAGGAGAAATCGATGGCTTCTTACAGAATCACGGTGGCAGGTCTTGGGTTTGTCGGTCTTTCCATGGCGGTATTGCTGTCCCAGAAAAATGAGGTAACCGGGCTGGACGTATTGGCGGACAGGGCGGATAAGGTAAACCGGGGCGTATCGCCGATTGACGATGCGGATATCGAGGCCTATCTGGCCCGGGGCGGGCTTACCCTGACAGCCACAACAAACCCGCGCGCCGCGTACGAGCATGCGGACTTTATCGTAATCGCCACACCTACGGATTATGACCCAAGGACGAACAGCTTTGATACCGCCTCCGTGGAGCAAGTGATTGAACAGGCGCGAGCCGTAAATCCCGAGGCGGCCATCGTCATCAAATCCACTGTGCCGGTGGGGTTTACCGCTTCCATGCTCGAAAGACACGCGTGCGAAACCATTTTGTTTTCCCCAGAATTCCTGCGGGAGGGCCACGCGCTGTACGATAACCTATACCCTTCGCGCATTTTGCTGGGCGCCCTGTCCCACAGCGACCGGGCGCAGGCCGCAGCCCGGGCGTTTGTCTCCCTTCTTCAGGAGGGCGCCATCCGGCGGGATGTGCCCACGCTCTTTATGGAGCCGACAGAAGCGGAGGCTGTCAAGCTTTTTTCCAACGCGTATCTCGCCCTTCGCGTATCCTTTTTTAACGAGCTGGACACGTACGCGGAGATGCGCGGCCTAAACGCCGGACAGATTATTGAGGGCGTTGGATTGGACCCCCGCATTGGATCCCACTACAACAACCCGTCCTTTGGATACGGCGGCTATTGCCTGCCAAAGGATACCAAACAGCTGCTTGCCAATTTTGACAAAGTGCCCAATAACATCATTTCCGCCATTGTGGACGCCAACAGAACCCGCAAGGATTTCATTGCCGAGCAAATTTTGCATAAGGCAGGATACCCTCAAAAACCATCCCCCACCGTTGGTATATACCGTCTGACCATGAAGACGAATTCAAGCAATTTCAGGCAGTCCGCCGTTCAAGGGGTGATGAAACGGCTCAAGGCGAAGGGTATTCCCGTCGTCGTGTATGAGCCGGCCCTTTTGGAAAGCGCCTTTTTTGGTTCCGCCGTGATCCGCTCCCTGGAGGCTTTTAAAGAAATGAGCGATGTGATCGTTACCAACCGCTTGCACGAAGAGCTTTCCGATGTGGCCGAGAAGATCTATACGAGGGATATATACAAGCGGGATTGATGTGCTGAAAAAGGAGAAAATCATGTTAATGAAAAAGTATGGGACGTTTCGCTGTTGGGGATTTTTTTTCCTCTATTCGGCTTTGCTTATGCTCTTTTGCACCAAGTCCTCCCCTCTTTTTGTGTTCAATAACTGGACGGACGCAAACGCCGCGTTTACCATGGGCAAATCCATGATGCGGGGCCTCGCGCCTTATAAAGACCTATTCAATCACAAGGGGCCTTTTTTGTATTTGCTCTATGGCCTTGCCTATCTGATGCACAACACGGGGTTTTATGGGCTATATGTTCTCCAGAGCCTTTCCATGGCCGTACTCCTTTTCTTTTGCTATCGAATCGCGAGATTATACATTCAACGGGACGGAGTCGCCATGGGCGTGGCCCTGCTGGTGCCGGTATTTGTGCTGGCCAGGGGTATTTATGTCACCGAATTCGATTATGGCGGCGGGAGCGCCGAGGAGTTCATGCTGCCCCTCATCGCCATGAGTGTTTACAGCGTCGCGCGCTATGCGCAGGATGATGGCTGCCGCTATGAAAAGCCCTTGCGCGCGGTGTGCCTGATACAAGGCGTTGTCTTTGTGCTCATGTTTATGACCAAATTTACCATAGCGGTCTTCTCCTTGGGTCTTTTGTTTCCTTTTTTTGTGGATATGCTGTGCAAGCGCAAATGGAAGGCGCTATGTCAAGCCGTCGCATATACCCTGATGGGCATTGGGCTTGCCTCTCTCCCCTATCTGGTGTATGCGCTTTGCACCAACAGCCTTTCCGCCTTTGGGGAGGTGTACATTCGAATCAATATCCTTTACAGCGGAACAGAAGGCGCGGGCATCCTCAAAAAGGCCTTTCAAACCATAAATCAAACGGTTTCCTTTATGCTTTCCAATGACACGAAAAAGGCGCTGCCCAGCCTGCTGACCCTGCTTGGCTTTGGCTTCGCTGTCTTTATGGACAAAGCGCGCCCTCTGGCCTATCGGCTCTCCGTTCTGTTGGGCTGGGCGCTGCTGTTTCTCTCCGAGTCGATAAGGCCGTTCACATATTCCTATATTATCATGATGTTCTATCCGCTGTTTGGCTTAATCGCGCTGGCCAAAGCCGCTCTTTATTTCCGCGGCCGCTTTTCCGTATCGGAGGCGAGCCGTTCTTCCCATAAGGCGGAGGGCGCGGCGCTCAGGGCGGCGATTGTGTTTCTGGCGGCAGGCCTGACCATTGGCGG
>WRGP01000204.1 GCA_009787135.1 Bacillota bacterium
CTTCCTCCCTAAAAAACCTTCCTTGCATCTCCATGACCTTCACTCCTTCCCCGCTCTTCCCTGTTCTTAATCGTCGAACTCACGTTATTAAAGGAAATTGACCCTTTGCAATCTGTCTGTTTCTCCGGCCACCGCCCTGACCGTCTGCCGGGCCAAGGCAGCCCTGACGAACCCGAGACGCAAAGGCTTCTCGCCGCGCTGCGGGAACGGGTGGAAGACGCGATGAAGCGCGGCAAGGATACATTCCTCCACGGCATGATGGCGGGCTGGGACTTGCTGGCGGCGGAACAAGTGATTGCGATCAAGGAGCGGCATCCGCATATCCGGCTGGTCACCGTCATGCCCTATTGTAAAAACTTCTTTTTCCGCGAGAACTGCTGGACGGACGAATGGGTGAGGCGGGCAAAGGAAATCTGCGTGCGGCATGATATGTTCATAAGCGTGGCGGGGCAGTACCGCAAAGGCGTTTACTACGAGCGCAACCGTGTTCTTGTCGACCACGCCTCCGAGCTGATTTGCTATTGGGACGGCGGCACGGGCGGCACGAAACATACCGTTACGTATGCGCGGAGCAGAACGTTAGCCATCCACAATCTGTTTATTCCCCCAAGGTCTGTGGACATGGCCCGAAATGCCCGCATTTGGCTGGATTTTTATATAAGCTAAGGCGGAGCGGGCCGCCGCGCCGGCCGCGGGCAGCGCGGTATCGCGGAGAAAGCCAGCCGAAGACGGGCTGATAGTATTTTGCGGTTGCGTTCATAAGCCCTAGGCCTCCACCCCGGGGAACAGCACAATCTTTCCCACCCGGCTCCCGGTCACCGCCTCAATCGCGGGGAGAGCCTTGATGGCGGCGGCCTTTCCCGCGCCAAACAAAGGGATCAGGGTATCGCGGCCCAGTACGCCCTTGCCGGGCGCGTATCCGCCGACGTTTACCACGATGTCCGCGCTGGGGGGCGGCGCGGCGACCATCGCGTGCGCGCACAGCGCCTGGCCGGCGGCGCGCGTCTCATGCCGGCCGCACCCGGCGTCCAGCACGCGCACGCAAATGACGTGCTCCGCGCCCATAGCGCGGAGGATGGACGGCAGCGCGCCGCGGAGCTGGCCCCCGCCGCAAAGCCTGTGCCCGCGCCAAGACATGGGCGGCAATACGCCGGGCGCGGCCATGGCGCAGCGCACCGCCGAGGCGACCAGCGCCTGCCGGCTCCACGGCCTGGGATCAGGCCGGATGGGCAGCATGGACGACAAAATCTGCACCGCGCCGGTTTCCAAATCAACGGTCGGCATGGCCAGCGGATACGTATCGCGCAGCAGCGTGTCTTCAAACTGGCCGCGCAGCCGCTTGTTCAGCGCGCTGCTTCGCAGGGCCGCGCTGCTTCGCAGGGCCGCGCCGAATTTTTTGACGCACGATTCTTGCAGCATGTCACAGGCAGCCAGCGCCGCGACCAGCGCCCCCGCGCCGCACCCGGCGAACATCATAGGCCGGACGCCCATCTCCATAAACTGAAGCAGGGCGCCCACCTGCGCCGCGCACCTTGCCCCGCCGCCCTCCAGAGCGATTCCAAGCCGCATCGACATGCTTTTGCCCTCCTACCGCACGCTCCTCATCCCCTGCACCATCGTATGCGGCAATTTTTCATGAAATTTCTGTTTTTTTGTTGGGAAGCAAATCGGGGGCTAGCTCGTTTTGTCGGTATATGGTATAATAAAAACGGTTCTGCATGAATCCATAAAAAGGACGGTATCCCTTGCCAAAACTTGAGCGCGCGAGCACGCCGCGGCGCAGGCGGCCAGACTCCATAAAGCCGGCAAAAAGAGGCACGCCCATTCGAAACGGCCTCTTGCTGCTGATTTTCGCCGTGATGATCACGGTGATGGTGATCATTCTGCCCAGCGAACCCGCAAACCACCCGGCGACGGTGCTCGCGCCTGAGGGCGAAGCCGCCGTGGAGGCCGGACAGCCGGCGGACCTTCCCCTTCGCATTACCGAGATCATGTCCTCCAACAAGCATGGCTATCCGGACGAGCGCGGCCTGTATTCGGATTGGGTTGAAATCCACAACATAAGCGATGCGCCCGTCAGCCTAAAGGGCGTCGGCCTGTCAGACAGAGGAGACCGCATCAAGTTCTTATTCCCGGAGATGGAACTGGAAGCGGGCGGATATATTGTCGTGTTTTGCGATGGAACGAACAAGACCGATCCCAAAGAGCCGTTTCACGCGCGGTTTCATCTCTCCGCCCTGGGGGAAACCGTATATCTTTATGACCCCAACGGAATGGTATTCGATTCCGCAGAGGCGCCGCCGCTGTATTCAGACGCAGGCTATGCGCTGGCCAAAGATGGCTGGGCCGTGACGGAGCGGATCACGCCCGGCTATCCAAACGACGAGGCGGGCTATGAGGCGTTCCGTTCCTCTTTCGTCGCCTCGGCGAACGGGTTGGTGCTGAGCGAAATCTGCGCCGCCAACCGCACGCTCTTGACGGATGAGGACGGCGAAAATTCCGATTGGATCGAGATATACAACGGCGGCAGCGTGCCGGTGGACCTATCCTATTTCGCGCTGAGCAATAACGAGGCCAAGCCCCTTAAGTGGCGGTTTCCGCCGGGGTCGGTGGTGCAGCCCAATGAATTCTACGTCGTATTCGCGTCCGGTAAGGACCGTCCCGGCGGGGAAGGGAACCTGCCGCATACCAACTTTGGCCTCGCGGCGGAAGGCAAAACGGTTCTCCTGTCCGATTTTCTGGGCCGAACCGTGGACAGGATCACATACGATAATTTAGGCAAAGACGAATCCTATGGCCGTGTGCCGGGCGACTTTAGCACGTGGGAGGTCTTTAGGCAGCCCACGCCGGGCCTGCCAAACACCCGCCAAGGCGCGATGGAGATGGACAGGCGCATGCGCGCGCGCAATGAGAGCGGCGTGTTTATCTCCGAGGTAGCCACGGCCTGCATGGGGCTGCAAACGCCTTTTGGCCCCATGTCCTACGATTGGATTGAGCTGTTTAACGCGTCGAAAGAACCGGTTGACCTGACCAACTGGGGGCTTTCCGATGACGTGGGCCGCCCCCGCAAGTGGCAGTTCCCGGAGGAAACAATTGTTGAGCCGGGGGAATATCTGCTGGTTTTCGCCAGCGGGCTGACGCAGCGCCCCCCGGGGGAAACGGATACGCTGCACGCGGGATTCAGCCTGAGCTCGCAGGGCGAGGCGGTGGTGTTCTGCGACCCGCGGGGCCACGTGCTGGATAAGCTGGTCGTCCCAAGGCTCGCGATCAATAATTCCTACGGGCGCGATTTTGACCAGGGAGGTCTTTTTTATTATGAGAAACCGACGGCCGGCAAAAGGAACACGGCGCAGGGCTATTTAGGCTATGCCGGGCAGCCGGTGATCGAAACAAAAAGCGGCCTGATCACGCGGCCGACCGCCGTTACGATTTCCGCGCCGGCGGATGTGGCTGTCCGCTACACGCTGGACGGCGCCGAGCCCGCCGGGGGCGTCGGCCAGGCGTATACCGGCCCCATCATCGTGCCGGATAGCGCCGTGGTTCGCGCGCGGGGGTTTCGGGAAGGGTACATACCCTCTGAAATCGTCACGAAAACGTATTTGTTTAACGCCTATCATATCCTGCCGATCATCGCTGTGACCGTGGACCCGGACGACCTGTGGGACCCTCTCACAGGCATTTACGCCGACGGCGACGGGGATACCTTTGAGGTACATCCGTTCCAAAAGGCGACGTACTATCAAATCAACAAGACGCGCGCCATGCGCGAGCGGCCCGGGTACTTCGAGCTTTTCTCCGCCGAAGGCGAACCGATCCTGGACCAGGGCGCCGCTATACAGCTGCACGGAAACTTTAGCCTGGACCTTGCGCAAAAAAGCTTTCGGATCACCGCCAAGCCCAAGTACGGTTCCTTCTCGTTTGCGTACCCGTTCTTTGACGACCGGCCATACGGCGAATACCGGGGCCTTATCCTGCGAAACGGGGGCGTCGAGGGCTCCTATACCAGAATCGTCGACGCGCTGACGGCAAAAATTGTCGATTGGACGGACTCGACGCTGCTGACCATGGCGTCAACGCCCGTGATCGTCTACCTTAACGGCGCGTACTGGGGCCAGTATGAGATCCGCGAGCGCATCAACAAGTACCATGTCGCCATGGCCGAAGGCTGGAGCGATCCGGAGGATATGGATTTTATCAAGGCCAACAATACCGTTCTCAGCGGCTCGTTTGACAACTATAGAGCGCTCTTTCATTTCATCAGCGGCAATGATCTGAGCAATCCCGCCGCGTTTGAGACGCTCATGAACTGGATAGACATGACCAATTACTTGGATTTCATGATTTTTGAGACGTACTTTGGCAATACGGACACGCTGAACATCAAGTTCTACCGGCAGCATAGGCCGGACGCGAAGTGGCGCTGGATTTTCTTTGATCTGGACTGGGGTTTCTGGCAGCGGGATACGAACGGCTTTAAAACTTGGCTCAAAGAAGAAGGAACAGGCCCCATGAACGGCGACGGCTGGCTTATCCGCGCGATCTTGCGCTCGCCGCAGGGGAAAGATATGTTCCTCCGGCGCTATGGAGAGCTGTGGCCCTATCTGACGGACGCGGACCGGATCATCGCCCTGATTGACGAGATGGTAACGGAGATGGAGCCTGAGATGGGCCTGCACTTCAACCGCTGGGCAGGGCAGACGCGGCCTGCCGTCGCTATAGATCCCTATCTCGCGCGCGATAACGCCATAGGCTATTGGCGTAGCAGGATCAACCGCCTGAAGAACATCGTCCGCGGCCGGCCGTACTACGTTTGGACACAGGCCAAGGAGTGGTTTTCGCTGACGGATGAGGAAATGCTCGCGTACTTTGGCCCCTGTCCGGCGCGGACGGAAGATATCTATTAAATACACCAAAACGAGGAGGTTCTCCCATGAACGAATCGCTTTCCGCCAAGGACCTGATTAAAAGCAGCGTGCTGGACGCCGTCTCTCAGCAGTTTACGACGCTTACGCCGCTGAAAATGGTTATCGCGCTGCTGGTGGGCTTTGCCGTTGGCGTGATCATCGCGATGGTATATCGCCGTTCCTACCGCGGCGTGCTGTATTCGCCCTCTTTCGCGCTCACGCTCGTCATGCTCACGCTCATTACCACGCCGGTGGTCATGTGCATCAAGTCGAACATCTCGCTTTCCATGGGCATGGTCGGCGCGCTGTCTATCGTGCGTTTCCGCACGGCGGTCAAGGATCCCATGGACACGGCCTACATGTTCTGGGCGCTTACCATGGGCATTTTGCTCGGCGCGGAGATGTACCTCATCGCGCTGGTCGTGGTGCTGGGCATCGCGGTGATCGTGCTGCTGATGACCTTCGTGAAACTGCCCTCCGCCACGAGCTATCTGCTGGTGCTGCACTATGACGAGAGCGCCGCGCAGGCCGTGGACAGCATGCTCTCCCGCGTGAAGTACCGCCGCCTGCGCTCCAAGACCGTCACGCAAAACGGCGCGGAGATGACCGTCGAGGTGAGGCTGACCGAGCGGCAGGATGTCATTAGCCAGATGCTGGACATTGACGGCGTGTACGACGCCACGCTCGTGGCGTGCCAGAGCGAGGCGGGCGTCTGATATGGCTCACCCTTCCGTCCGCCACGAGCTGAAGTTTTTCATCAACTATGGCGAGTATGTGCATCTAAGCCGCACGCTGGACTATGCGCTCAAAAGGGATCCGGCGGGGGACGAGTATAACGATTACGCTGTCCGCTCGCTTTATTTTGATACGGTTTTTGACGATTTTCTGCAGGAGAAAATCAGCGGTATCGGCGACCGCAGGAAGTACCGCATCCGCATCTATAATTTTAAGGATAAGCAGATCAAGCTGGAGCGCAAGTCAAAATTTGGCGACCTGATCACCAAGGACGGCATTGAAATCCCCCGGGATTTGGCCGAGCAGCTGATCGCGTGCGATCCAACAGGCCTGGACAGAACAGGCATACCCTTGCTGCACGATATGTTCCGCGAGATGAAGACGTGCCTCCTGCGCCCCACCGTGATCGTGGACTATATCCGCGAGGCGTATACCCATCCCGCGGAGGAGGTGCGAATTACCTTTGACAAAAAGCTGCATACGGGCGTTACGCAGACGGACCTGTTCAACCGCTACCTGCCCACAATGCCCGCGCTGGACGATAACCTCATCGTGCTGGAGGTGAAATTCAACCGCGTGCTGCCGGATTATATCCGGACCCTGCTGTCGGCGGCCACGGCGGAGCGCCTGGCCATCTCCAAATACGTTATCTGCCGGCGGTTTGAGGGAAAGGAGTATTGAGTATCAGTACGCCTTTACGGCCGGCTGAAGGGGAATCTCGCGGCTTTTTTTCGAATTTTTTCCTATGATGATTGTTTCGCCGCGCTTTGTTTTACCGCCGGTTCGTGCTATAATAATTGGCGCTAACCGCGAAATCCGCCAAAAACACGAAGGTGCTGATCGGTTGGCGAAGGTAGAAAGGCCATTATGCTTTACTGTCTGTTAACAAGGGGAGCCTTTAGATGAGGATCATGGTATGCAGGGACAAGGCGGCGCAGGGCGAGGCGGCGGCAAGCCTTTTTGCCGCGCAGATTTTGCGCAAGGCGGACAGCGTGCTGGGCTTTGCCACGGGCTCCACGCCCCTGATGACATACGCCGCGCTTGCCGGGCTTTGCGAGCGCGGCGCCGTGGATTTTTCCAAAGCGCGCACGTTCAATTTGGATGAATACGTCGGCATGGACCCCTCGCATGAGCAGAGCTATTCCCGCTTTATGGCGGACAACCTGTTCTCCAAGGTGAACATCCCGCGGGAAAACTGTCAGCTGCCCAACGGCAACGCAAAGGATATGGACGCGGAGTGCGGCCGCTATGAGGCCGCCATTGAGGCGGCGGGCGGCATCGACCTGCAGCTGCTGGGCATCGGCCACAACGGCCATATTGGCTTTAACGAGCCAAGCGGCCATTTCGCGCGGAAAACGCATTGCGTTACCTTGACGGAAACGACTATCGAGGCGAACAAGCGCTTTTTCGCTTCCGCCGGCGAGATGCCGCGCCGCGCGCTGTCCATGGGCATCGGCACGATCATGAAGGCGCGGGGCATTGTGCTCGTCATCCATGGGGAAGATAAGGCGGATATCACCGCCAAGGCGATCAGGGGGCCGGTTACGCCCAGCGTGCCGGCCAGCATTTTGCAGTTCCATCCGGATGTGACGGTTATTTTGGACGAGACCGCGGCGGCGAAGCTGTAGAAGGAGCGAAAGATTATGTTGCGAAAAGTCAATCTGAAAGCGGCCGCCCATGCTGCGGAAAAGCTGTACGTACTTGAGGGTACCCTTACGAAAGAAAACAGCGGGGATTTATACGAAACGTAGGAACGGCCCCCGGCATCCGTCTTCACTCTATCTCCTGCTCAAGTTCCCGGAATTCTTTGGTGTCAAAAAATTCGGCGATGCTGATGTCCAGCCCGTCGCACAATTTTTTGATGGTGGTAATATAAATGTCTTCCCGCGAGGGTTCCAGCATGCTATAGACGGTGGAGGGTGTTACGCCGGATCTGGTCGCAAGCTCATTTAGCTTTATACCCGCCTCTTCACAAAGCATCAGAAATCTTTCTACGATTAGCTGCTTAATTCGCAATATGGCCACCTCATGCTGAATATACAAATAATTACGTGCCTGCGTATACGCAATATCGTAATGTTTGCTATGATCTGCGCATGTCTGTATTATGCCAATGAGGTGAAAAAATTATGCGAACAAAGCCGCCGGCCTGTTGTTTCACCGGTCACAGAAACATTCCTGTGGAACAATATGAGGCGGTGCAAAAGCGCCTTGAAGTGGAAATCGTGGGCCTCATCCACCAAGGTATATCTTGTTTTTATACAGGCGGCGCGCTGGGGTTTGATACGATGGCCGCGCTTGCCATTCTAAAGCTAAAGCCGGAGTTTCCACAGATCCTTTTCATATTGGCGCTGCCATGCGAGGAGCAGACAATGGGATGGACGCCGGAGGATGTAAAAATATACAACCAAATCCGCGAAAAAGCGGATAAGGTTGTATATACTTCAAAATGTTATTATACCGGCTGCCTGCATAAGCGCAGCCGGTATCTGGTGAATCAAAGCGTGGTCTGCGTCTGCTACCTGACAGAAAACAAGGGCGGTACGGTTTACGCTGTTTACTATGCGAAAAGAAGGGGGCTGCGGGTGATCAATCTGGCGTTATAACCCGCCTTCCCCTTGCAAACGCGTAAACCGCCGTTTACGCGTTTATTTTCAGCGGCTCTGCGCCCATCAGCGCCACGCTGACCGCGTCCGGCTGGCTTGCGCCAATATACAGCGTGAACCCGCCGTCTTCCCGAACGCGCTCCCCCTCGTCGTTTACGCTGGTAAACGCTTGCGGCGCGATGGCGAGGCTTACCCGTTTTCGCTCGCCCTTTTTCAGCGCGATGCGCGTGAACGCGCACAGGCAGGGATTGGGCGGGGCGAAGCGGCTGTTCAGTTTGATGTATGCCTGCACGACGTCTTCCGCGTCCATGCCGCCCGTATTCTCCACGGTGACGGTCACGCGGCCGTCCGCATACGCGGCGCCGCTGTAGGCAAAGCGGGCGTAGCCCAGGCCAAAGCCAAAGGGATACAGGGCTTTGCCCCCGTAATAGCGGTAGGTGCGGTTTCGCATGCTGTAGTCCGTAAAATCCGGCAGGTCCGCCGCGCTGTGGTAGAAGGTGACCGGCAGTTTGCCTGACGGCGACACTTTGCCAAACAGGAGTTCGGCAAGCGCCGTGCCGCCCGCCTGGCCGGGATACCCTGTCCACAGGACGGCGCTGCCTTCCGTGACGCGCATGGCGCTTCCGGCCGCCAGAACCGTTACCACGGGTTTGCCCGCGGCAAGCACGGCGCTGAGCAGCGTCCGCTGGCATTCCGGAAGCTCCAGGGTGTTTTTGTCGCCGGAGGAGTATTCGTTGCCCGTATCGCCTTCCTCACCCTCCAGGGTGGCGTCCAGCCCTACGCAGAGTATAACCACATCCGCATGTTCCGCCATGCCCACGGCTTCCGCGATGCGGTCGTCCGGCTGGCTTAAACCGCTCAGGCTCTTTTTGTACAGGTGGCACCCCTCGCTGTAGAGCACGCGCGCCTTGCCGCCGCAGGCCGCGCGAATGCCTTCCAAGAAGGTGACATAGCGCGAGGAAGCGCCGTTATAGTTGCCATACAGGCAGGGCCGGCTGTCCGCGTTGGGGCCGAGCACCGCGATGGTCTTGAGGCTATCCATACAAAGGGGCAGCACGCCGTCGTTTTTGAGGAGCACCATGCTTTTTCGCGCGGCTTCCAGCGCTAAGGCCGCGTTTTTGTCCGTATCGAACGCCAGCGGGTCAATGGCGTCATACTCGCAGTCGTCCGCGAACAGGCCCAGCAGGAAGCGCGTGGTAAAGGCGCGCTCCGCGGCCAGGGTGATCTGCGCCTCCGTGACAAGCCCTTCCCGCACGGCCTGCATGAGGTGCAGATAGGTATTGCCGCAGTTGAGATCGCAGCCGTTTTGAAGCGCCAGGGCCGCGCTTTCGGGCGCGGTGTCCGTGACGTGGTGCTGCGTGTGAAAGTCGCGAATGGCCCAGCAATCGCTGACCACATGGCCTTCAAAGCCCCACTTGCCGCGCAGGATGTCCAAGAGCAGGGTCTTGCTGCCGCAGGCCGGCTCGCCGTTGACACGGTTGTACGCGGGCATGACGGCTTCGACGCCCGCCTCCTTCACGAGGGCTTCAAAGGCGGGGAGGTACGTCTCCTCCATATCCTTTTTGCTGGCGATAGCGTCGAAGGAATGGCGTATGGCCTCCGGCCCGGAATGCACGGCATAGTGCTTGGCGCAGGCCGCTGTTTTCAGGTATTCGCCGTGGCCCTGCAGGCCCTTGACAAACCGCACGCCCAAGCGAGCCGTCAGATGGGGATCCTCGCCGTAGGTTTCCTGGCCGCGGCCCCAGCGCGGGTCGCGGAAGATGTTGATGTTGGGCGACCAGAACGTCAGGCCCTTATAGATATCGCGATCGTCATGGCGCGATTGCAGGTTGTATTTGGCGCGGCCCTCGTCGGCGATGACGCGGGCGACTGCCTCATGAAAATCCTCGTCAAAGATGGCCGCCAGGCCGATGGCCTGCGGGAATACGGTGGCCGTGCCCGCGCGCGCCACGCCGTGCAGCGCTTCGTTCCACCAGTTGTACGCCGGTATGCCAAGCCGGTCAATGGCCGGCGCGTCATAGCGCAGCTGCGACGCCTTTTCTTCCAGCGTCATCCGCGCGACAAGCGCGCGCGCGCTTTCCCTGGCCTCTTGCCTGTTCATCGTGTATTCCTCCCGACAATATTCATTAATAAGGCGGCATAAACTGTTTCCAACACATCGCCATAGCCCCATGGGGCCCTCTCCAAGCGCTTTTACAAGGCGGACAGCGTCACGAAAGAATCCCTCAGCGCGGGATACAGCGCGCGGTACGCCCGGTAGCCCTTGTCATAATACGCGCTCGCCCCGGGCCTTGGGCTTTGGGCGTCGCCGCACCTGATGAGCTGCCCGCATGCGGTGCGCACGTCTGGGTACAGGCCTGTGCCAACGCCCGCCAGAATGGCCACGCCAAGCGTCGGCCCTTCGGAGGTGAGCGCCGTGCGAACGCCCATGGTAAACATATCCGCGATCATCTGCCGCCAGAGCGGGCTTTTCGAGCCGCCGCCGCAGGCAAGCATCTCCCTTGGCGTGACGCCCATGCCGGAGAGGATGGTGAGGCTGTCGCGCAGCGCGTAGGTAACCCCTTCCATGACGGCGCGCATCAGGTCGCGCCGCGTGTGCATGGCCGAAAGGCCGATGAACGCGCCGCGGCAATCCGGGTCCAGATGCGGCGTTCGCTCGCCCATCAGGTAGGGGAGGTAGATAAGCCGGTTCGCGCCGATGGGCGATTGCGCGATGGCCTCGTTCATCAACACGTAAGGGTCGGTACCCATGGCTTCCGCCGCCTGTATTTCCGCGGCGCAGAACGTGTCGCGCAGCCACTTGAGCGATAGGCCCGCGGATTGGACGACGCCCATCACGTGCCACGCGCCCGGCACCGCGCAGCAGAACGTGTGCACGCGGCCCTTGGGATCAATGCACAGCCCGTCCGTATGCGCGAATACCACGCCGGAGGTGCCGACGGTCGTAAACGCGCGCCCGTCCGCGACCACGCCCATGCCGACGGCGGCGGCGGCGTTATCGCCCGCGCCGCCCACCACGGCCGTCTTTTCCGAAAGGCCGGTGAGCGCGGCGGCTTCCCTGTGGATATGGCCCGTCACCTCGGGGGATTCATACACCTTGCCCAGCAGGGAGGGGTTAATCTCAAGGGCGTCCAGCACCTCCCGCGACCAGCGGCGCTTTGGCACGTCAAGCAGCTGCATGCCGGACGCGTCCGATACCTCGGTGGCGAACTCGCCCGTGAGCTTATAGCGCAGGTAATCCTTGGGCAGCAGAATGTGGCGGCAGGCGGCATAGGTATCGGGCTCATGTTTTTTGACCCACAGGATCTTGGACGCGGTAAAACCGGTCAGCGCCGGGTTGGCGGTGATTTCGATGAGCTTTTCCGCGCCGACCCTCCGCGTGATGTCCTCGCACTCCGCGCCGGTGCGCTGATCCGCCCAGATGATGGAGCGGCGGAGCACCTCGCCTCTTTCCCCCAGCATCACCAGGCCGTGCATCTGGCCGGAGATGCCGATGCCCGCGATGGCCTCGGGCGGCACCCGGCTTTGTTCGAGCACGGCGCGCAGGGTTTGCACCGCGGCGTTCCACCAATCCTCCGGCGCCTGCTCCGCCCAGCCGTTTTTCGGCTGGTAGAGGGGGTATTCGGCGGCC
>WRGP01000205.1 GCA_009787135.1 Bacillota bacterium
CCGGAGATGGCGACGCCCGCGTACCGCACCTTGTATACGTTGACGCCTACCGAATCCGCCGCCTGCGGATGCTCGCCGCAGGCGCGCAGGCGCAGGCCAAAGCGCGTCTTGTAGAGCACAAACGCGCCGATGAGCAGAATCAACAGGCCAATGTACGTGGTGACAAACACATTTTGGAAAAACAGGGGGCCGATGACGGGGATATCCCCCAAGAGCGGCACGCTGCGGATGCGGAATTCGTTGACAAACTGCACCTGCTGCACATTGTTGGCCTGCAGCGTGCGCGCCATGTAGATCGCGAAGGCCGGCGCGAACATGTTCAGCGCCGTGCCGCTGATCACCTGGTCGCTGCGCAGATTGATCGCCGCGTACGCGTGCAGCAGCGAAAAGAGCATACCCGACGCGGCGGCCACCAGAATCGCCAGCATCAGGAGTCCCTGGCCGCTGAAAAGCCAGCCTGGGCTGCCCGTGCCTTTTTGTATCAGGTTGATGAAAAAAATGGAGCAGAACGCGCCGATGACCATGATGCCCTCCAGCGCGATGTTGACCACGCCGCTACGCTCTGAAAACATGCCGCCAAGGGCCACAATCAGCAGCGGGATGGAGAAGAACCACATCTGCTGCACCAGAAAATAAACCGTACTCATGGCGTTTCTTCCTCCCTTCCATTGGCTGTTTCCCGTTTGATATCACGCCGCTTCACCACCGCGGCAATCACATTGCGCACGAGCAGGGAGAAGGCGCTGAAATAAATGATCGCGGCGATGATGATGTCAATGACCTCCGGCATATAGTTCAAGCGCTGCAGATAATACCCGCCCTGGGAAATGTACGCGATAAAAATGCCGGAGAAAATCACGCCAATGGGGCTGGACAGGCCCAGCAGCGCGACGGGGATGCCGTTGAACCCTTGAGGAGAGAGGATTTCCTCCACGCGGATGTGCAGGCCGCTGGCCGGCGACAGGTACATGAGCCCGCCGCCAATGCCGGCCAGCATGCCGGCGATTACCATGGAGAGCAGGATGCTGCGGCCCTCGTTGATACCCGCGTACCGGCTGGCGTTCCGGTTATAGCCGCACGCTTTGAACTCGTAGCCGAACTTTGTCTTGTTGAGCACAAAGTGCATCAGCACCGCGAGCACGATCGCGATGAGGATGCCGCCGTTGACGCTGGCCGAATCCACGAAGTTGCCCTTCATGCTGTAGAAAACCTTGTCCAGCCCCCACTTGGGGATGGCGGCCTGCCCGATGTTGATGGTCTGGTACTTCAGAGAGTCGTATACGTTGGTGTTTTTGATCAGGTAATTGACGCCGTACATGCCGATATAGTTGCACATGATGCACGCGATAACCTCGTTCACGTTCAGCCTGGCCTTGAACAGGCCGGGAATCGCGCCCCACAGGCCGCCGGCCAGCATGCCGATCAGCAGGGCCACGAACCACAGCAGCCAGCCGGGCAGGAAGGTCAGGTTCGCGCCCGCGTAGACCGCCGCAAACGCGCCGACCATGAGCTGGCCCGGTGCGCCGATGTTGAAAAGCCCTGTCTTGAACGCGAAACCAACGGACAGGCCCGTCATGATCAGCGGCGTGGCATAGTAGAGCACCTGGCCGATGCCTTTGCCGCCGCCGTTGAAGCCGCCCGAGACGATGATGCCAAGGCCCCTGAGCGCCTGCGCCGGGTTGGAAAGGAGCAGGATGCAAAGGCCGAAGAGCAGACCGACGACGATCGCGATAAGCGATGAGGTCGCGTTGGCGGCGAGAAAGCGCTTGATCCTGTTCATACGACTTCACTCCTCCTCGACCCTGTCATGTATAGCCCCAGTTCCTGCACGGTCGTTTCCTTGGCGGGGACGTCGGCGACGATCTCACCCTCGTACATGACCAGAATGCGGTCCGATACGTTCATCACCTCGTCCAGTTCCAGCGAAACCAGGAGCACCGCCTTGCCATCGTCCCGTGCGGCGATGAGCTGCTTGTGGATGTATTCAATCGCGCCGATGTCCAAGCCCCGCGTGGGCTGCATGGCGATAAGTACCTCCGGCCGTTGGTTAATTTCCCGCGCGACAATGGCCTTTTGCTGATTGCCGCCGGACATGCTGGCCGTGATGGTCCGGCTGCCCTGGCCGGAGCGGATGTCAAAGGCCTCAATGAGCATATCCGCGTACTTGTACATTTCGTCAAAGCGGAGGAGCCCATGCCGCTGGAAGGCGGGTTTGTGATAGCTCTTGAGGATCAGGTTTTCAGCGAGCATATACTCCAGCACAAGGCCGTGCTTGTGCCGGTCCTCCGGGATGTGCGAGAGGCCCGCGTCGTTGCGCTGGCGTATGGATGCGTTGGTGATCTCTGAATCCCCCATAAAGATACGGCCGCCGTCAATGGGCATGAGACCGGTGAGCGCGTAGACCAGTTCGCTCTGGCCATTGCCGTCAACGCCCGCGACACATACGATTTCACCCTTGCGAACCGTAAAGGAGACATTGTTGACCAGCGGCTTGCTATGGTTCCGGCCTTTCACGCGCAGGTTCTGCACCAGCAGCGCCGCCTTGCCCGGCTTCGCGGGGCCTTTTTCGACGGCGAAATCCACCTTGCGGCCGACCATCATCTCGCTCATCGCTTCCTTGCTGGTATCCGCAACGTCCACCGTGCCGATACAGCGGCCCTTGCGCAGCACCGTGCACCGGTCCGCTACTTCCTTGATCTCGTTTAGCTTGTGCGTTATAAAAAGGAGAGATTTTCCTTCCGCGGCCAAGCCTTTCATGATATGCATCAGCTCGGTAATTTCCTGCGGCGTGAGCACCGCGGTCGGCTCGTCAAAAATGAGGATCTCGTTGTCGCGGTAGAGCATTTTGAGAATTTCCACGCGCTGCTGCATGCCGACCGTAATATCTGAAATGAACGCGTCGGGATCGACCATCATCCCGTAGCGCTTGGACAGTTCTATGACTTTCGCCCGCGCCTCGTCCATCCTCAGCATGCCGCGGCTTACCGTCTCCACGCCGAGCACGATGTTCTCCAGCACCGTAAAGTTATGCACAAGCTTAAAATGCTGGTGAACCATACCAATGCCCAGGCTGTTGGCGCCGCTGGGGCTATGGATGGAAATCACCTGCCCGTTTTTCTTGATCACGCCTTTATCCGCCGCGTACATGCCAAACAGTACGCTCATCAGCGTGGATTTGCCCGCGCCGTTCTCGCCGAGCAGCGCGTGAATTTCGCCGCGCTTGAGCGTAAGGGTCACATCATCGTTGGCCCGAATCCCGGGAAAATCCTTCGTGATGTGCAGCATTTCGATGACATAATCCATTTGCGACACTCCCTTGGCGCGTCTTATGCGCACCTGCAAGTTAAGAAAGGGGCTGCCGCGCTGGAAGATAGCCAGTTTGGCACCCCATTGACAAGCGGGGGCGGACTGCCATCCGCCCCCGCGTTTGGATCCGCGCCCGGCTTATCCTAGAGAAGGTTTTCCCTAATTGATCAACGCGACGGTAACGACTTCTGTAGGAATCGCCGCCGCGTCGGCGACATCGCCATCCTTAACCAGCTTAATCTCGCCCGCGACGAGTTTGGCGAAGATTGCGGCATAATCATCCCGCGTGAAGACGCTGAAACGGAAGGTGTCGCCCAAGGGCAGGCCCACGCCGTTGCGGTCGGCACCCAGCAGCCAAGACTCGCCGCCGGGGAACTCGTTATTGTAGTACGCCTCAATCGCCTGATAGACGGACTCACTCAGCCCCTTCATCGCCGAGGAAATGACGGTCACGGACTCGGCGCCCTGATCCACGTCCACGCCGATGACCTTGCCGTCGGCCGCCGCGGCCGCTGCCATGACGGAGTTGCCCACCGAGCCGCCGCAGGCAAAGATCACTTCGACGCCGTCATTGTACCAGGAAGCCGCCAGGTTCTGCGCCTCGGGGGTGGCCGCGAAGCCGCCGGTATAGTGGTAATTGATGCTCACGGCGTCAATGCCCATTTCCTTCGCCGCGTATTCCGCGCCCTGCACAAAGCCGTAACCGAAACGGATGACGGCGGGCACCGCCATACCGCCCATGAAGCCAAGTTTCGTGTAGCCTTCCTTCACGGCCGCGTATCCGGCCAGGAAGCCGGACTGCTCCTCCGCGTATACGATGCCGACCGCGTTTTTCTCCGTACGGTACTCGCTGTAATCGGCGCTGTGGGGATTTCCATCGACCAGGACAAAGAAGACATCAGGATACATGTCCTGCGCGATAAAGATCGGCACCTCAAACAAGTAACCCGGCGTCACAACAATCTTCGCGCCGCCTTCGACAGCCAGCTGGATCGCGTCAAGATACGCGTCGTCCGTCTGCTCCGCCGGCTGATAGTATTTGTGGCTGATGCCATACTCTTCCGCGTACGCGACGACACCTTCCCAAGCGCCTTGGTTAAAGGATTTGTCGTCAATGGTGCCCACGTCGGTCACCAGCGCGAGGTCATAGGTCTCTTCCGCCGCCGCCGCGAAGGAAACCATGCCCAGCGCCATGAGGAGAGCCAGGGATAGGGAAATCAATTTTTTCATTACCGTACATCCTCCTTTTTAATAATACCCAACCTATATGGTTGCACTTGTATAGCCATAGTATAGCAGGTTTTGAGCGGATGTAAAAGGGTAAAAATAGGTTGTAGGGGTTTTGTAACAATTTTGGCCTTTGGCCCATACAGTATATCGACCCCGCCTTTCGAAAGGAGATATCCACTTATGTTTTGTTTAGGCACACCACGCATTAAAAATAGACCTTGCATGTGCGATCCCTGCGACTACTTCTGCAGATACGGCGTTTCTATCAGCCGCGCGTGTCCCAATAGCGGACCATGTTTTGATTTCAGCCAATGCTGCGATTTATTGGAAGAAATGCCCGCCTACGCGTATTTGACCCACTCGGCCGCGTTTTCGCTGCAAGCGAACGCCCCGGTTCCCTTTACAGGCCCCAAGGTGCAGGGAAATTCCGTTGAACATGCCGACGGCGTGCTGAGGATAACGAAGCCGGGCGTCTATCATGTTCGATATAATGTGAAAGCGCCCGCCGGCACTTTGGCCAACACTACCTTTGTTCTTCGCGCGGACGGAGAAGATATCGCCGGCACACAGCGGGCTGTGTCCGGCGGCGGAGCTGACGCAATGGCGGAGGCGATCATTGAGGTCGCTGAAGCGGCGGCGCTCGGCCTGTACAGCACAAATGCCGTAAACTTCCCGGCGTCCAGAACGGGCGAATCCCTGGCGACGATGACCGTAACGGAACTCTGATGCAGGTCAGGCATTAAGAAGTGAGGAGTGAATGTAGTTTCACTCCTCACTTTTCAAGCGTAACGCTTTACGGTGTAAGCCCTTTGACAAACGCCTCGATGGCGTCAAGGCCCGTTTCGATATCCGCCTGGTTGATCGCGTAGGAAAGGCGGCAATAGCCGGGGGCCTCGAACGGGTCGCCCGGCACAACGGCGACCTTTGCCTCGTCCAGCAGCAGCGCGCTGAACGCCATCGTATCCTTGATCACCTGCCCCTTGTACGCGCGGCCCAGAATTTTTGTACAGTTCAGCATGACGTAAAACGCGCCGTAAGGCGTGATACAGGAGAGGTCTTCCATTTTCTCGATGCGCGCCACCATATATTTTCGGCGGGCGTCAAAGGCGTCGTGCATGGCGCGGATGCACTCCTCGCCGTTTTCAAGCGCGGCCACGGACGCGTACTGGGCGATGGAGTTGGGGTTGGAGGTGGCGTGGCTCTGGTAGGCGCCCATCGCTTCGATGACAGCCCCGGGCCCCGCGGCATAGCCGACGCGCCAGCCGGTCATCGCGTATGTCTTCGAGAGGCCGTTGACGACGATGGTTTGCGCCTTGATGGCGTCACCCAGCGACGCGATGGACACGTGGCGGCGCCCATCGTAAACGAGTTTCTCATAAATCTCGTCCGAGATGACAAACAGCCCGTTTTCCACCGCGAAAGCCGCGATCTCCGCAAGCAGCGCCTCCTCGTAGATGCAGCCCGTCGGGTTGGAGGGCGAGTTGATGATGACGGCCTTTGTCCGGAGCGACAGATGCGCTTTCAGCTTTGCGACGGACGGCGCGAAATTTTCTTCCTCTGTGGTGGGGACAAAAACAGGCGTGCCGCCGGCCATGCGGATCATCTCGGGATAGCTCACCCAGCAGGGCGCGGGCAAAAGCACCTCGTCGCCTGGGTCTAACACGGCGACGCACGCGTTGAGAAGCGCGTGCTTCGCGCCGTTGCATACGATGATCTCCCCGGGGGTGTAGGCAAGGCCGTTGTCCCGGCTGAGCTTTTCACAGATGGCGCGGCGAAGCTCCAAAGTGCCGCTGGACGGCGTATAGCGCGTAATTCCCTTGGCGAGCGCCTCGCGCGCGGCTTCACAGATATACGCGGGGGTGGGAAAATCGGGCTCGCCGGCGGCGAACCCGATGATATGCTCGCCCTGGGCCTTGAGCGCCTTGGCGCGCGCGTCGATCGCGAGCGTAGCGGACGGGGTAATTCCGTTGACACAGCGGGACAGCGAAAGGGACATGAATACTCCTCCTTCTTGTTTTGCAACACGAGTTATAGTATACTACGTTTCTTGTGTAAATTCCTTCCTGAAAAACCAAAAAATGAATTTTCATTTTTTAAAACTTGCAATATTCTTTTTTCCTTACAAAACATGCCGCGTTATAAGGAATCGATGCTAAAAATGTGAAAATCCGCAAAGGCGGGGAGGATTTTTTAAAACAATCGCGAAGTAATTACGTTAGCCATATTGGGCGTATAGATTCACAATGACGGAGGTATAAAATTTTGCTTTCGAAACCGTTACGAATTAGGGGATTCGTCTATATAATAATCGCGTTGTTGTTGATATCTTCCGCCGCCTTTGCCGCGCCCATGACTTCCAATTCGACCACCATGCCCATGTCTTATTCCACCGGCGCGCATGGGGCCAATGTGACGCCTGCCGGCAAGTCGCCCACCACGGGCCTTGACTGGTCCGGCGCGTACCGCCCGGTATTTGTGCAGATCAGCAACGACCCGGGCGCGCGGCCGCATTGGAACATGTCCGAGGCGGATATCGTATATGAGGCTATCTATTGGGGGCCCACGTACACCCGCTACAGCGCCGTATACAGCGATAACCATCCCGACTATGTTGGCAGCATCCGTTCCGCGCGCGTATTCCACTTGCAGATGAGAGAAGAATGGGATTGCCCGATGGTGTTTTGGGGCGGGCAGGGCTGGGATTCAAAAGATAACGCGCCGGAAGTCATCAATATCCGCACTTTTTTCAAAACCCAAAATGTGCCTAAGGAATTTCAGTTCAGCGGCGCCGGCGGCGGCATTGGCGTAGATACCGGGCACGTGCCTGTGAACGACATATTCGGCCGTGATCCCACCGCCAAACGTGACCTCCTGCATGCGGCCATCGTAAACCTGCAATATCTGGTCGAGAACCATTGGCCTCAAAACAGCGACGGAACGCCGTATGCACCCAAATCGCATGCGTTTAGCTTCAGCAGCACGCCTACGCGCGGCCAAGACACGGCCGTGAAGGTCGATATCCCCTATGACGGGCAGACGAATCACTATCATCCCAGCTATACGTTCAACGCCGCGACCCGCCAGTATGAACGCTGGTATAACGGCGAGGAACAGTATGACGGCAAATCGGGCAAGCGCATCGTGGCCTCCAACGTTATCGTTCAGTACTGCAAGCTGGAGTTCTACAGCAATTCCGCGCAGCGGCCGATCATGCTCATGACCAATGGCGGCATCATGGACGCCTTCATTGACGGGCAGCATATCCGCGGCAGTTGGGTTCGCAATACGCTGGCCGACCGCACTGTTTTCTTGGACATGAACGGCAACGAGCTTACCTTTCTGCCCGGCAAGACGTTCGTTCAAATCGTGCCGGAATACCAGAAAGGCATGACCTATGTCTCCGCCGACGGCGCGGCGCACGATTTTGACATGGGCACCGATATTCAGGCGCCGCTGCTTGACGATCCTGGTGATGTTTCCGAGATGGAAAAGATGGGTTGATAAAAACAGAGCGGGGAAATTATTTTAAGACAAACAACGGAGGTACGCCATGCATACAAAGTCACCGCGAATCGTGATCCTTAGCTTACTTCTTGTGCTGTGCGCGTCATGCACAGCGCTTGCCGCGCCCTTAACCTCCAATACGGCCACCATGCCCATGTCCTATTCCACCGGCGCGCATGGGGCCAATGCGACGCCCGCGGGCAAGTCGCCCACCACGGGCCTTGACTGGTCCGGCGCGTACCGCCCGGTATTTGTGCAGATCAGCAATGACCCGAACGCGCGGCCGCATTGGAACATGTCCGAGGCGGATATCGTGTACGAGGCCATCTATTGGGGGCCCACGTACACCCGTTACAGCGCCGTGTACAGCGATAACCATCCCGACTATGTTGGCAGCATCCGCTCCGCGCGCGTGTTCCACTGCCAGCTGCGCGAGGAATGGGATTGCCCGATGGTATTCTGGGGCGGGCAGGGCTGGAATGACAAACCGCCGGACGTCGTGAATATCAAAACATTTTTTAAAACACAAAACGTACCGAAAGAATTTCAGTTTAGCGGCACAGACGCTGATTCCGGAAAAGTACCCGTGAATGATGTGTTCGGCCGTGACCGCTCCGCCAATCGCGACATCCTGCACGCGGCCATCGCAAACCTGCAATACCTGGCTGAGAGCAAATGGCCGGCGAACAGCGACGGATCGCCCTATGTGCCCAAATCGCACGCGTTCAGCTTCAGCAACACGCCTACCCGCGGGCAGGACACGGCCATTGAGGTTCGCATCCCCTACGACACGAAGGATCATTTCCCCAGCTACACGTTCAACGCCGCGTCCCGCCAGTATGAGCGCTGGTACAATGGCCAGGAGCAGTATGACGGCAAATCGGGCAAGCGAATCGTCGCTTCTAACGTTATCGTGCAGTATTGCAAGCTGGAGTTCTTCGGCAATAACGCGTCGCGGCCGATCGTGCTCACGACCAACGGCGGCATCATGGACGCCTTCATTGACGGGCAGCATATCCGCGGCAGCTGGGTTCGCAATACGCTGGCCGACCGTACCATTTTCTTGGACGTGAACGGCAACGAGCTTACCTTCCTGCCGGGCAAGACGTTCATTCAAATCGTGCCGGAATACCAGAAAGGCATGGCCTATGTTTCCGCTGATGGCGCGGTGCATGATTTTAATATGGGCACCGATATCCAGGCGCCGCAGTTGGATGAGCTTGGCGATCTCTCTGATATGGAAAAGATGGGGTGATGTCAATGCATGGCGGAGGTACGCGCCTTTGCATGTAAAATTATTGCGGAATGGAATAGGGGCCGTACTTCTTGCGCTGTGCATAGCCTGCACGGCGCTTGCCGCTCCTTTGACTTTCAACCCGGAAACCATGCCCATGGCCCGCTATACCGGCGCGTATAGCGTCAATGTGACGCCTGCGGGCAAATCGCCCACCACCGGCCTTGATTTTGCCGGCGAGTACCGCCCCATTTTGGTGCAGATCAGCAACGCGCGCGAAGCGCGGCCGCATGGGAACCTGTCCGAGGCGGATATTGTCTATGAATCCATCTACGCCTTCAATTATACCCGCTACACCGCCGTGTTTAGCGACAACCATCCGTCCCTCGTTGGAAGCGTCCATTCCGCTCGCCTGCACCACTGCGAGCTGCGCGAGGAATGGGATTGCCCGATGGTATTTTGGGGCGGCCAGGAGACGCCCGGTGTAAACGTCTATGAATTCTTTCGGGCAAACGGCGTGGCCGGCTCGTTTTGCGTCGACGGAACCCGCAATCCCGATAAAATTCCCTATGATGCCTTGTTCGCCCGCGACACCGCCCGCGTATCGCCGCACAACGTAACCGTGAACCTACGCAAGTTGGCCGAAAATGTCTGGCCCGCAAAGCCGGATGGCGCATCCTACGCGCCTAAATCGCACGCGTTCCGCTTCAGCGACACGCCTACGCGCGGGCAGGATACGGCGCAGGCAATCTACATCCCCTATGACGCGGGCGACTACTTCCCAAGCTATACGTTCAACCCAGCGACCCGCCAGTATGAGCGCTGGTACAATGGGGAGGAACAGTACGATGGGATAACGGGCAAGCGTATCGAGGCTTCCAACGTGATTGTGCAGGTTTGCAGGCTGGAACGCTTCCCGGACCCGCCGGAGTGCCTGGCGATTGCCACAACCAAGGGCGGCATGATGGATGCCTTCATTGATGGGCAGCGCATCCGCGGCGCCTGGGTCCGCGACAACTTGTCCGACCGAACCATTTTTCTGGATGGGAAAGGAAACGAACTCACCCTGCTGCCGGGCAAGACCTTTATCCAGATTGTGCCGGAAGGCTTTGGGTATACCTATATGTCCGCTGAGGGCATGGAGCACAGGGCGGAGTGGTGATAAACGCCTGTTTTCCGGAAGGCGGATGGACGTTTTCTATCTTTCCCTGAAAAGCATCGACACAAACGCGTCAATCCGCTCCTGCGAAAGGGTGGACAGCATGCTTTGCCCCGCTTTTTTCATCAAATCGCCCGCCACCAGCTTCATGATAAAACCGTCCACGCGGCTAAGCTTGCCATAGTCTACCACACCGCCCAGCGCGCCCAATGCCGCGGCGTGTTTCCGAAGGTCCTGAGGAAAGGCAAGCGCCATTTGCTGTTTGACGGTTTTGTCCAGGTCCTGCATGCAGCAAAGAAACAGGCCCAGGTTCTTTGTCAGGAGGATCTCTTTGTGTTCCTTGCAAAAGGCCATAGCCTCCTTGCGAGGCTTGCCCATGTATACGGAGCAGCCCACGATAACGGTATCGTAAGCGGTTGGATCCGTGTGCCCCTCAGCGGGAAGCGCAAGCAAATCCGCGCCGCCCGGGAGCGTTTGGCGCAGCCGCTCCGCGCAGGTTTTTGTGCCGCCGTATTTCGTGGCGTAGGCAATCAAGGTTCTCATCGGCGTTCCCTCCCGTATCTTCTTTTCCCCGCCGGTGCACACTACGGCCGGGGTGATGGAATGAAAATACTTGGTATCGTCTTTAGCGCCATCGCGGGCGCGGCCATGAGCCTGCAGGGCGTATTCAACGCCCGGCTCGCGGACAAGGTCGGCCTGTATGAATCCAACGCGTTCGTGCAAGGCACGGCGTTTCTTTTCGCGCTCATCGCGGCGTTCATCGCGGGGAACGGCAACATTGGCAACCTGGGCGCGGCCAACAAGGTATACTGGCTGGGCGGGTTGCTCGGCATCGTCATCACGCTGACCGTGATGCTCGGCATGCAAAGCCTTGGGCCAACGGTCACCGTGTCCGTTATTCTCATCGCGCAGCTGCTCGTCGCGGCGCTTATCGACGCGTTCGGCCTTTTTGGCACGGAGCAGATGCCGTTTGCGTGGACGAAATACCTTGGCATAGCGCTCATGCTCTCAGGCGTTATTGTCTTTAAGCTGCACGTATAGGTCATACCCGCAGCGCCCCCAGTCACAGCGCGTTTCCAGCAGCCGGACGGCCGCTTCCAATAGAAGGCGGTCGTCTTCATCAAAGCGGTTCCGTAACGGGCTGTCAATATCCAGCACGCCGACAGCGCGGCCTTTCAAGCGTAACGGCACGGCGACCTCCGCGCGGGACGCGGCATCGCAGGCGATATGCCCGGGGAACGCATGCACATCCGGCACGACAAGCGTTTGGTTCCGCGAAAGCGCGGCGCCGCATACGCCCTTATCCATGCCGATGCGCATCCGTATACTCCTGGACGTTTTTTCAATTGTACGCGACCGGCCGCGAAAAGTAAAGCCTGAGTCCGCAGCAGGCCGGGGACAAAAGCGCGCTAAGCCCAAACCAGATGGCGGTGAAGCGCGGGCAAATCTGGCCCATCAGGTTAAAGCGGTTCTTTGTGTAATCCCAAACGCTAAGGCGCAGCAATCGGTTCACGATCAGGCCCGCCATGAATTCTATCGCGGTCACGCCGGCCGCGGCGCGCGCGCAGCGGGAGAGGAAGGGGCGGCGGCTGG
>WRGP01000206.1 GCA_009787135.1 Bacillota bacterium
GCCCAGCCGTTTTTCGGCTGGTAGAGGGGGTATTCGGCGGCCGCCGAGGCGACCGCCTCGCCGTCTTGGCGGAACAAGACTGTTTTGGTGCCAGAGGTTCCCAGGTCAATGCCGATTACATAGCGCATAGCAATCCCCCGTTCTACTGTACTTTGGACGTATCCGTGTGGCGGCTTCATAAAGGGGCTCTGCCATCTCAAAAGGCGCAAAGAGAACGGAAAAGCCTCGGTCAAAAAACGCTGTTCCAAGGAGGACATGCTCCGCGCGTCTCAAACCTTGAAGCTTCGCGTAAGGCGGTAAGCCTTATACAGGAATAGTATATCATACTCCGCATGTGGGGCAATAGGAAGGCAGGGAATTTATTGAGGGCTGTAACGGATGCGTACGGCGGCATATTTTGCCATATATCCCCCTTGCGCAAGGATAGGGATGCCTATGAGCAAGCGGTATTGATGACGGCGGACACAAGCGCGACAGCTAAGCGGATCATAAAAATCCTACAAATTGCGCGCGGAATTTCCAGAATTTCCCTGCGCTTCGCCATCCGTCGATTGACTTTGCCTCCAGCGTAAGCTATACTATACGCAGCATGAAAATATTGCTTCATGCCTTCGGCCTGTCAGCAAATTCCAGGACGGCTGGCACAGGGCCGGTTACACAGTTAGGAGGCGGATGGAAGATGCGAAAGTGGATTTGTTTGTTGCTTATAGCGTTTGAATTGGGGTGTGTCATACCGCAAATCGGCGCTGCGGAAAACTCAGGGGAATATGGGTATTCTTCAATCATAGCCCAATACCGTCAAGCGGTTCAAAATGCGAGAGATGACGCTTATGATTGGCCTTCGTATACTTTTGACTGGGCGCCGCTTTCCAATGTTCATATAAACGCGTATCTTGGTTTGGTTGGGTCTGTACAGGACTATTTCGGTTACGCTTTTCGTGATCTCAACGCGGACCGCCAGCCCGAGTTGTTTTTAATGATTAAACAGTATAAGTATGATAATAGCAATAAAAGGTGGGTTGACGTAGATCATCCAACCTACGCGATCGTAGCAATATGTACGCTCATTGACGGTAAAACGCCTGTGTGGTGTTGGGTGGGAGGATACGGCAATGACGGCATCGGTGATGATATATGCTGTTTGAACGCAGACGGGTCGCTCACCCTGGTAAAGGCGGATGCGTTTGCAAAATATGTAATAACCTATGGGCTAAACGTATCGGGGAATGAACTGATTCCCTTGAATGAAATCGGATGGGATCTAACGGAACAAAATGAGACGGTCTTCTATAAACGAAGCGGTACCGGACAAAAAATCCCCATATCAAAAGGGGAGTATGAAAACTCACCATTATGGCCTAAAAACTATGCGGAGAAGCATGGCGGCCTTGTATTTATCCCTCTCTTTGAAGGACGAACTTCCCGGGGATCCTCTGGGGTTAACATCAATAACGGGACGGGCGTGGCTGCCGGCATGTTTGAGGGTGAATGGCCCGCCGTGTACGCCAAACTCAACCAGAAGATGGCCACGCGCACGGGCCCCGGCACGAAGTATACGGAGGATCACGGCACATGGCCCGCATCCACGGAGATTGTCGTCTACGCGCAGGAGAACAGCGGCGGCACGCCTTGGGCGCTTGTTGAGTTTATGCGGAATGGGAAGCTCGTCCGTGCCTATACGGGTATGAAACGGATTGACGCGGGCACCGCCGGCATTCCAAGCGCCACAAGGGAGCCCAGAGCGGCTGCCGTGACGCGAGAAACACAGGCGTATTACGGCCCGGGCACCGCTTATATGGCTGTTCCCAATCCTGTGGCAGCGGGCACGGAAGTGCTGGTCTATGGCGTGGATAGGGGCTATGCGCTCATTGATTACACAACAGGCTTCGACCAATGGATGCGCTCCTGGGTACCGGAAGCGTGCATAGAATTCAGGTGAAGCGCGCCGGATCATTCGATGGGCTGGTGCGGAGAATTTTCTGGATTCTTCGAAGCGAAAAGAAAGCCAAGACAGGTGAAAAACCTTGATTTTTCAAGGTTTTTCCTTTAAAGAAGTATTGGAGGATTCAACATGTGTATCCGCAAACTGAGCAAGCGTGTATTTTTCCTTTTTTTGTGCTTGATGCCGGCACTGACGCCGGCAGCGGGGTTGAGCGAGACAAACTTTTTTGAAAGCCCGTATCCCATCAAAGAATACATGGAACAGGGTATAGAGGACGCGTCGTGCAAATCCTACTATGGGCAAGAGGTCTTTGGAATTTACGACACAAACGTTGGGGGGTGGATACTAAACGACAGCTTTACGCATGAAACGGAAACAGAACCCGTTCTTTACCCGCCGGAAGATGCCGTGTCCCTCATCGCGGAGTATGAAGAGGGAAAATTTGCCGGGTTTAGGGTGATTGACAATGCCGCGTTTTACATCAGCCTGCCCACCCGCAAAGGCGGAATTGAAGCCTTTGACAGGAGATATGGTCAATATAAGCCTTTTGGGTTTGATCGCTATGGATACAGCGATCAAAATGTCAGGAAAAATGTCATGGGGTTTTGGGATGAAACAACCCAAACGATTCTTGTTAACATGGATCCCGGCACCGGTTTCTTGTACGTTCAAGACGATTTTGGGAAACTTCATTCCGTATACCTGACCGCCGTATACGATGGGGAAACAATGTTGGGGCTAAAGGTTATATCAGAGGAAGAATTTCATGCCATAAAAGGCGTAATGGAGCATGTGAATCAGATACACGCCCAATACTTTGGCGATGATAACGGCTAGAAAAGCATAGCAGGAGCCGTCGCGTTAGCGATAGCGCGACAGCGCCTTCTATGCCGGGCCGCTTCTTTTCAGCGATTGCGCGGGGTAATGTGTAAAGGAGGGATGGCAATGCAAAAGCGAATTCTTTGGCCACTAATCCTATGTCTCACGATTGGGTGTTGTATCGGCTTTGCCGGGGCCGATGAACCTTCGAGATTGATCGTTGATGCTCCCGAGATTGTGTATGACGGAGCAATCTTGCGCATATCGGTAAAGTGCACGCCATCAGAGGACGGGATCGCGCTGGTTGATTCCATCCAACTGGATCCTGGTATGGCAGATAATAAAGAGTTTGAGGACGCGCTGGCACACGGATGGGATGTCATGGGCGTACATTGTGAAGCAGCGGTGTTCTCAGGCCAAACAAAGCTTAACGATTATCGGGTTTTTAGCAATCAGCAAGATGATAGATCCATCATAAAAGGATTTTTCTATTTGTTACCGCCCAGCCTCCCGCAAAAAGATATGACTGTGCGTATGGAGGCGGAGTTGCAAGACGCAGAGGGTACGATCGTAGAATACATCCCAGTTCAAGTCCCTGTACCGGATCCGATAGAGGCGGAGTCGTTCACCATCCCCACTGACATAGCGTTGGAAGGCGTGCGCCTTGAGGAGGTATTCGTCAGCAGCTCAAAAGAAGCGTTCTGTGTCTTTCTATATTGCGATGGCGAGTCCTACGCCGATGCCGCGCTTTCTATGCCGGAGAGTGGGGAAACGCATGCCGCGCTTTTTACGCTGAATGAGGATTTTACTTCGAAGGATATGCGGTGGACAATGTTTTTCTTTGAGCCGGTACAAGCGAAACCAGTGAGAATTAACCTAGCATTGTACACACGGCTGACAGGCGAAGAAGCCGCTGCGCTGCAGGTTGATCTGTTTGAAGGAGATATAGCGCTGCTCAACTGAGTTTAACGAAGAAGATACAACAAAAAGAGTGGCTATGAAAAAAGCTGTTGCGGATATGCAGCAGCTTTCTGTTATTCCTTTTTAAAATGTGGCTTACCCGCCGAGCCTTATGATCTTCGCTCGACTTGAACAGCGTATAAGATGGGCGGTGCGCATATTCCAGTTTTCAACATGGAATATTAAAAATTTAGTAACAACTTGTCCATATTATGCATTTTCTATGTTCTATGCATGCCCAGATTGGACAACGCGCATGAAATAGGGTACAATATCATCCATGATATAGAGGTAAAGGTGTTGACCGTATGCCCGCATCCATCGCAGGGAACCGTAAGCCTCTGCCGCAAGGCGTGCTTGCGCCGCTGCCGCTTACGGCCATAAGGCCGCGCGGGTGGCTTTATGAGAGGATCGCGAACGTGGACGGGGCCACGCTGGAGGACAGGCTCATGAAGGCGTGCCTTTTGCGGGAAAACAGCCTGCTGGGCGCGGCGGGGGATGAGGTGGCGTGGCTGCTCACCCATGACGGCGATTTGACGGAAGAGGAGATCCGCGCGCTGATGCGCTACCATGGCGTGTCCGGGGACAAGCGCGCGCCGCTCCGCCTGTTTCAGCACGCCAAGGCGCTGCTGGGCGCGCTTACGGGCGGCGCTCGGTGGGGCGCGGCCCGGGCTGCCAACGCCAGCGGCCTCTTGCATATGGCGCTTTGGCTGTATAACCTCACGGGGCGCAAGGCGCTGCTGGAACTTTGCAGGCTGATCAAGGCGCAGGCGCCGGATTGGATGAGCACCTTTCATGTGTTCTCGCAGACAAGGCCGGTTTTGGCCCCGCCGCCCATGGATGCTGACGCGTACTACCGCGTGCACGGGCCGACTGTAGCCGCTTCGCTCAAGACGCCCGCGCTGCAGGCGCTTTTTGAGGGCGGGCTGAAAAACGAGACGGCCTTCCGCGCCGGCTGGGAAAAGCTGACGCGCTATCATGGCGCGGCCCACGGCCTTTTCAATGCCGACCCGCTGCTCGGCGGCGCGAACCCCTCGGCCCAGGTAGACCCGGAGACGGTGGCCGAGCTGATCAGATCGCTGGAGGTGCTCCTTTGGGCGCTGGGCGATCCGTCTATAGGCGATTTGCTCGAAAGGATCGCCTATGGGGCGCTGCCCGCGGCGCGCGGCAGGCAGGCGGCCAACCAGCTCATGCCCGCCCCGCCGGGACACCCTGTGGGCATGGCGCAGGCCGCCGCGTCGCTGTGGATGGCGACACAGGACGAAGGCCTTGCCGTCATTGGCTACGCGCCGTGCGAGGTGCGCTGGCGCGTCGCGGGCCAGCCGATTCAGGCGGTTGTGGAAACAGGATATCCTTTTGACGAAACGATCACGATACACGTGCGCATGAAAGCGCCCGCGCGGTTTCCGCTCTACCTTCGCGTTCCCGCGTTTAGCCGGGGCGCTTTCGCGAAGGTGGGCGATGAGGAGCCGATCGCCTGCGGGCAGGGCTTTGAGGTCATTGAGCGTGTTTGGCAAAACGGGGATAAAATCGAACTCACGCTGCCGATGCGCGTCCAGACGGTGCGGCGATACCATCAAACGATCTCCGTGGAGCGCGGCCCATTGACGTACGTGCTGCCTGTAACGGCGCAAACGCGCTGGAATTTGGCGCTTTTGCCCGCGCATGGCTTTGAAGTTACACGGCAGGGGGAAGTGCCCATGATTACAGCCTACGGCGCGCCTGTGCCCGGATGGCGAAAAAGCGGGGAGAGGCCCGCGCCGCCGCCTGTCGCGCCGGAGGTATCGGGAATGCTTCCGGTACGGCTTATGCCCTATGGCATGACAGACGCGCGTATTGCCCAATTCCCTGTAGGGAACAGTACGTTTACCGGATAGAAGGGGAAAAGAGAGAAGCGTATGCGTGACAGAATCGTTGTAGTGGGCGCGGACGTACCCAGCGGGCGCGCGGTGGCAAAGAAGCTTCGCGCGCAGCGTTATTGCTGTACGCTGTTGGCGTCGGGCGCGACGGCGGGGGAAATCGCGCGTCTGGGCCCCGCGGGCGTCGTCCTCGCGGGGGAAGCGCAGGACGGCGCGCTGTTGCCGGACGCGGGCTTGCTCACCCTGGGCGTGCCGGTCTTGGCGCTGGGCTCCTGCGCGAGGGCGCTGCTTTGCCAGCTTGGTTTTCAAAGCGACGGGGACGCGGTGGAGAACGCCGCGGTGCCCGTAACGTATATGAAATCCCCGCTGTTTGAGGAAGTCGCGGCAGGGGAGCGCTGGGTCACGCGGGCGGAGCCGTTCGCTGTCAGCGAACCGTATCGCCCAATCGCCGATGGCGCCGAATTTCCGCTGGCGTTCGCCAGCGACGCGGACAATGTGTTTTTGCTTCAGTTCCATATTGAGCGAAACGACCCGGACGGCATGGCGATGCTCAGGGCCTTCGCGGATATCGTATGCGGCTGTGAACCGTGGTGGACGGTGGAAAACATCGTCGCGGACGCGGAGAAAGCAATTCGTGAGGCGGCGGGCGACGGTGAAGCGATTTGCGCGATTAGCGGCGGGCTGGATTCCACGGTCGCCGCGATGCTGGCGGCGCGCGCGCTGGGCGACAGGGTGCGGTGTGTGTTTGTGGATACGGGGTTGTTTCGGCGGGGTGAAGTGGAGGAGGCGGAACGCTACTTTCGCGAAGAGCTTCACCTGAACTTTTTGCGCGTGGACGCGAGGCGCCGGATTTTGCGGGCTTTGGCGGAATTGACCGAGGCGCGCGACAAATGGCGCGTGGTGGAAGAGGAAATCACGGCAAAGCTGGGGGAGGAAGCGCGGGGCGCGCCGGGCGTTACGGTGTTTGTCAAGGGAACGCAGTACTTGGATGTGCTGGGCACGGAGCGGAGGGATCAAGTGTGGCAATTCCCGCCGGTGGTGGAACCGTTGCGCGAGCTGTTCAAAGAAGAAATTCGTATGATCGGCGAGTTTCTGTCCCTTTCGCCCGCGCTGCTTTCGCGCCAGCCTTTCCCCGGCATGGGTTTGGCCAGCCGCATACAGGGCGCGGTGGACGCCGAGCGGCTTGAAGTTTTACGCGCGGCGGACACCATTTTCCGTGAGGTGCTGGCGGAATCAGGCCAGGGAAAACGCCTGTCACGCTATTTTGCCGTGCTCAGCCAAATAGACGGGCACGACGCGGTCATCCTGCGCGCGACACAGGGCGAGGAACTCCTCAGCGCCGCGCGGCTTCCGCATGATTTGCTGGAGCGTATTGTGGAAAGGATTTTACGGGAACTGCCCTCGGTGCGCAGGGTGCTTTATGACATGACGCCGGGGATGGAGCGGTGGGGATGAGCGGGCCGGGTGCGTTATCAGCCCAAACCAGTCTGTAAAATCATCTGAGTTTTCTCTCATAGAGATAGAACGCTCCGCCTTCCCTTGGAATAAAGCACGCAGAGTCGCTCTTCAATCGGATCACTTATACGCCTCAATACTTCTCAGCAGTTCAAACTCCCGTATATCCCGTGTGGAGCTGAACGGATATCGCGTGAGCATGATGCCTTCCCGCCAGTACAGCGGCAAAAACGGCAAATCCTCCGCCATTAGGCGCTGCACCTCAAACCATTGGTATTGAAAGTCGGCGGCGTCCGTCGCCTTGCGCAGAGCCTGCAGAATTTTGCTCATCTCGCTGGAATTATAGCGGGCATAGTTGGTGTTGACGCTGGACAGGAGGAAGGTCGGGTCAGGAAGTACGTCAAAGTTGATCGCGCACAGGAACAGGTCGTAGTCGCCCACGTTGAGCTTGGCGGCCGCTTCCTCAAATTTGCCGTAGGGGATGATGCGAACGTTGATGCCTACCTCGCCCAGCATGGCTTTGACCTGATTGGCGACCTCCTTGCGCATGGAATTCCCGGCCTCGTCATAGTAGGACAGGCGCAGGCTCAATTCCTGCAAGCCGCTCTCGGTTTGCCTGATCCGAAAGCCATTTTCATTGAAATTCGTCCAGCCCAGCGCGTCCAGCAAAGCGCGCGATTCGTCGGGCTTGTAGGCGGGAAAGCCGCTGCCGGCGCGCTCGTTATACAGCCACGAGCCGGGCCTTTGCAGCGTGCCGCTTTCCAATACCATGCCCTGGTATACGTTTGCCTTCAAATAGGGGATGTTGATGGCGTGCGCGATGGCCTGGCGCATCTGCAGCCCCTTCTCCTTATTGCCCAGCAGGGGAATGGCGAGATGGGTCATCAGGCATTCCAGCTGGCGGGTGGAGTAGGTATAGGAACTGGCGCGGTTGGAGACGGTGCCCCGGTACCGCACGGCGTCCGTAGAGCGCGTCATCATGATATCCACATTTTCCGCCTCAAAAGCGGCAAGCGCGGCGCTATCGGAGCCGTACCATTTGCAGACGAGCTCGCTGACATAGGGCGGCGGGCCGCCCCACCAGTTTTCGTTGCCGCGAAGCCATAGGGTATCGCCCGGCTTATAATAATCCACGCGATAGGGACCGGTGCCGGGCGGGTTCGCCTCAAAGGCGGACTGCGCCTGCAGCACAGGAAAGGTCATGGCATAGAGCAGGCCATAGTAGGGGCGGCTGGTAGTGACGCGCAAGGTGTGATCGTTGTCCGCGTCCACGCTCCAGGCGGTGACGACGTTGGAAAGCAAGGCGTACAGCCCTTTTTCGTTATTCGCCTTGGCGGCGTCCGCGGTGTCCCTGATGGCGTTTATGGTCGCGCCGACATCATAGGCCGTCAGTTCACGGCCGTCATGAAAGTATACGTTTTCGCGGATGGAAAACAGCCAGGTCTTGCCGTCCGAGAGGACCTCCCAAGATGTGGCAAGCGACGGCTCGGGCCGCATGTCGTCGTCGATCACGATAAGGCTGTCATACACGAGGTCAAAGATGGAGACAGCGTCCCTGTCCATAACGCGCAGCGGATACAGCTCCATATCCGCCGGCACGAACATGGCCACGCTCATGCTGGTGGGGATGTAGCTAAACGATGAGGCTGACGCGGCGGAAGGCGGCAGTGAAAGCGCGCACAGCGCGCACAGAAGTTTACGAAGCGCCGCCCGCGGGCGTAGGAACCTCCTCCTGGGCGTAGTAATGTTTGATGTAGATCGCATAGGCATTGACCACCCTGTTTACGTATTGTTCGGTCGAGGCGTAGGGGATTGTGTCCAGCGTGACCCCGTCGGCGGAGTATGCCGGATCCCTCAGCCAGCCTTGCACCGCGTTCTGTCCGGCATGGTAGCCGGCGGTTATTTTGACGATATCGCCGTCGAACATGCGCGAGAGGAAACCAAGATACCAGGCGCCAAAGCGGATGCTCGTCTCGGCGTTGAAGAGGCTGTCCGGCGTGTAGTTGTCTTTCTCATGGAGGCGCTCGGCAATCCAAACGCCCGTATTTTCCATGATCTGCATGAGGCCGCGCGCGCCTACGCTGGAGACGGCGGACGGGTCAAAGCGGCTTTCATGATAGATGACGGCGGCGACAAGGGCGGGGTCAACGCCCGCTTCCGAAGCGTAGTCCTCAATCATGCCCCGGTAGGGAAATTTATACTTCGCCTTTTCCTCCGCCCATTGCCGAAGCCTCCGCGCCTCCGCGCGTTCAAGCTCATACACGCGCCAGGCGTTGATGCCGGCCGCCAAGGCCATGAGAAACATCGCGATGAGCACAACCGCCATGAGGATCCACGTGATGGGCGGCTGCCTGCCCCAAAAGGTCTTTTGGGGCGGCGCCTCTATAATGGCGCCGGTATCCTCCCAGGCGCCTGCCGGCGTGAAGGCGGGGCGCGCCAAGGGCGGCGATTTCAGCTGGCCGCCAATTTGCGCGTGAACCTGAGCGCGCCGCGCGGCGCTTCGGGGCTGGCGGACGGGCCGCATGCCGTTCATCACCGCACCCCCGCCTTTGCGAGCGCCCTTTGCCAATGGGCTTCCAGCAGCGCGGCGGTCGCCTCCTTGGGGCCGGACGTGTCAATGGCCACATCCCCGCGGCGAAGCTTTTCTTCCGTAGGCATCTGACTTTCGACACGCAGGAGCGCTTCCGCTTCCGTCAGGCTGTCGCGCTTCATGACCCGGCGCAGCTGTTCCGGGCCGGGCACATGCATCACCCACACCTCGTCCGCGATTGTCTCCATGCCGGTTTCATACAGAAGGGGAACGTCCGCCACGCAAACAGGCTTTGCCGACGCGGCGATCGCCTCGTGAACGGCCTTTTTTACGAGGGGGTGCACGATCGCGTTGAGGGCAAGGCGCGCCTCTGTATCCGAAAACACGACGCGGCCCAAGGCTTTGCGGTCCAGCGTGCCAAAGCGCCTGAGAATCGCTTTCGCGGCCGCGCCGCCGGGCGATGTGAGGGAGCGCGCTATTTCGTCGGCGGCGATGACGTCCGCGCCCAACGCGCGCAGGATCTGCGCCGCATGGGTTTTGCCGGACGCGATGCCGCCGGTTAATCCGATTACGTACATGGGTTGGTTCCTCTCTGAGCGCATGGTATGCATTCTTTCGCGAAAAATTTCTTTTTTCCTATTGCCTTTGAAAATAAACGGCCAAAGTTTGGAGATTCTTGCAGAAATAAGGCTATTTGGCCGCAAACCAGGTTTTGCCGCTGTGAACATCCGCCTTGAGCGGCACGTCGAGCGTCAGGACACCCTCCATGCACGCGGCAAGCAAGGCGGCGACCGTGTCACGCTCCGCCTCCGGGCATTCCACGATCAGCTCGTCATGCACCTGCAGGATGAGGCGGGCCTCAAGGCCGCGCGCCGTGAGCTCATGGTGCGCCTTGACCATGGCGAGCTTGATGATGTCCGCCGCCGCGCCCTGCACCGGCGTGTTCATGGCCGCGCGCTCGCCAAAGGCGCGGGTGTTATAGGCGGCGCTGGTAAGCTCGGGCAGAGGCCTGCGGCGGCCAAACAGGGTCTGCGCGTAGCCGAGCGCCTTGCCGTCGGCAACCGCTTTGTCCATAAACCGTTTCACGCCCGGGTACCTTTCAAAATAGCGCGCGATGAAATCCGCCGCCTCACCGCGCGAGACGCCGATATTCCTCGCCAAACCGAAATCGCTGATGCCGTAGACAATGCCGAAATTGACTGCCTTTGCCGCTGACCGCATCCGCGGGGTAACCTCGGCAAGCGGAACGCCATAGACCTCCGCCGCGGTGGCCAGGTGAATATCCCGCTCGTTTCGAAACGCGTCGATCATGCCCGCGTCGCCGGAGAGGTGCGCCAGAATGCGCAGCTCGATTTGGGAGTAATCGGCGTCCACGAGCGTCCAGCCGTCCCGCGCGATGAAAGCGCGGCGTATCTCGCGGCCCATGTCTGTGCGGACAGGGATGTTTTGAAGGTTCGGCTCGTTGGAGGAGAGGCGGCCGGTGACGGTGGCGGTCTGATCGAAGCTGGAGCGCACGCGGCCGTCCGCCTCAATCTTGAGCGTAAGGCCGGTGACGTATGTGGCGTTGAGCTTGGCGACCTGACGGTATTCCAGCAGCTTTTCCACGGCGGGATGCCGGTCGCGGAGGGATTCCAGCGTCTCGGCGTCCGTGGAATAGCCGCTCTTTGTTTTGCGGCCCGCGGGCAGGCCCAGGCGTTCGAACAGCACCTCGCCCAGCTGTTTGGGGCTGTTGAGGTTGAACGGCTCTCCGCCCGTCAGTTCAATGATTTCCGCGCGCAGGGCGCTTTCCCGCGCCGTAAGCGACGCGCCCAGGCGGTGTAGTTCCATGCGGTCCACAAAAAAGCCCTCGCGTTCCATGGCCAGCAGCACGCGCATGAGCGGCATTTCCATCTCCCGGTAGAGCGGCAGCATGCCATAATCCGCGAGGGCGTCCGCTTGGCTTATGCACAGATCCCACAGCGCGCGGGCGTCCGCTTCACCGCCCGTCAGGCCGGAGAGCGATTTGGCGGGCCTCTGCGGGTCAAGGAGCCAGCCGGCCAGAAGCGCGTCGTCCCGCACACACGTGCCGTCAAAGCGCAGGCCCATGCTGTCAAGCGCGTGCAGCAGCGCTTTCGCGCCAAACACGCGCAAGGCGCTGGGGCGGCTGAACAACGGCGCCAGCGCCGCAAAAGCCGCCTCCGGCTCCATGCCTTCGGACAGCAGATTTTGCCGGATGGGAACGCGCGCCCAGCCGCTTTCCGCGGCGAGGGTGAGGTCGCCGTCCCAGTGAAGGGCGGCCACGGGCGCGGCGAGCAGCGTTTCATACGGGACAGGGTCGCCCCACGCCCGTGCTTTGGGCATGGGAGCCGCCTCTGCGGGCGAGGGCTCATAACCGCGCGCGGAGATCAGCTTGTCCAAGCGGGGCAGGAGCGAGCGGAAGCCAAGGGTTTCAAACGCCGCCCTGCCGCCGGCGAGGCTGCCCAGGCCGCAATCGTCCAG